>JAZUGI010000083.1:0-7112 GCA_045641125.1 Akkermansia sp. | reverse complement strand
GCCCAGACCGGCGAGGTGGATGTGGATGAGGATGTCATCGGTGACTCCAACACCCTCTACGCCGTTGAAGGCGATGTGCATGTGCGCGGTGACGTGAACGGCGACACGAACACCCTCATCTCCGTCGGCGGGGACTCTGTTGATGTATTCGGTACCGTCTCCGGCGAGGGGAACGAATTGTCCGCCCTGAGCGGCAGCCTCTTCATCGGCGGTATTGATGGCACCAACACCATCGCCACAGCCCAGAAGACCGCCCATGTGGGCGCTCTTTCCGGAGAGGGTACGCAGCTGCTGGTCTATGCCAACGGCCTGAGCAAGGATGACACCGCCATCTCGATTGACGAGTTCAACGCTCAGGATTCCTCTGTCGGCATCGCCACGTACACCAGTGATGAGTAC
This sequence comes from Akkermansia sp., assembly GCA_045641125.1. Classification (GTDB taxonomy): domain Bacteria; phylum Verrucomicrobiota; class Verrucomicrobiia; order Verrucomicrobiales; family Akkermansiaceae; genus Akkermansia. The sequence continues at coordinate 6,713 of JAZUGI010000083.1, read as the reverse complement.
GGGTACGCCAGCGGCAACGGTTCCATCTACATCGGCACTATGAGTGCTGTGGATGGCGCGGTTGACGAAGATGCGTGCAACTACATCTACTCCCCCCACAGCTATGTTGAAATCGGCGCTCTCAATGGTTCCAACGCCTACACGGAAATAGATGCGGCTACTTGGATCTACATGGGATATGGTAGCGAGGGGCAGGACACGGCCTCCAACATGGAGCTGTATGCCCAAGTTCTGGGTGTGGGTTCTGAAGAGGGCCTGGTGCTCACGGATTCCACTATCAACACACCTCAGGCCATTGAGGGTACCTCCCTCACGCTGAACGGGGATTCCGTGGCAGCTACAGCCGGTGTTTACCTGGACAACCTGACGCTGGGTGACAATGCCATCCTGCGCGCCACGGAGGCTCAGATTGCCGACACGCTGACGCTGGACGGTACGCGTGTGACCTTTGACGTGACGAAGGTGGACACCACCACACTGGTGCTGCGCAACAACGCCGATTTGGCTGCCTCCCGCGTGGGAGCCGAGAACCTGGTGGTGGAGGACTCCACCTTTGCCCTCACTTCCATTGACGGCATCCGGAGCCTCAAGATCGACCACTCCAAGGGTACCGTCAAGCAGGCGCTTGACAGCCTGACCGGGGATGTCGAGATTGTGAACGGTTCCGAGCTGTACATGACCGACAATCTGGAAACAACTGCAGCCATCACGGTGGCTGACTCCACGGTGGAGGTCAGCAACATCAAGGCCGGTAAGGGCTTGAATGCAGAAAACTCCACGGTGACCGCCAAGAACACCATCGACATTCAGGGTGGCGAATCCGCCATCAGCAATTCTGTTGTTGCTGCCAAGGTCGTGAACGTGGACGGCGTGGTGAACGCCGGCGAGAAGGCCCTCATCATGGGCCATATCACCGGTGAAGGCGCTATCAACAAGACCGGTGGCGATGCCCTGGTGATTGCAGATGCCGACAGCAATGTCGCCATCAACGTGCAGGATGCCTCCACCCTGAAGCTTGCCAACGGCACCAAGGTGGGCGCTGTGGACATGGGTGATGCCGCCGCCACTCTCCAGATTGGCGAGGCCAACCATGTGGACACGGTGCAGGCCGCCGGCTTGGCGCTCTCCAAGAACACCGCCCTCACACTGGATATGGACATGGACAAGAACACCATCGACAAGGTGGATGCCCCCGTGGCCGACCTGGACGGTGTGACCCTGACGCTCAACGCCATGGGCGACGAGTCCAAGGTTGCGGACCAGAGCCGCGTGGCCTTTGTCTCCGGCAAGGTGACAGGTGCCGCCAATGAGGACGTCATCTCCAACCTGCAGACCCTGAACGCCTACGCGGACGGCAACAGCATCGTCTTCAGCAAGAACTTCCGCAGCGTGGCCAGCCTCAACCAGAACCAGCGCAACACTTCCGCTGCCCTGGCCGACCTTGAGGACCACACGGAAATCAACGGCGAGATGGCTGACGTGATGGATGCCCTCCACCACACCCGCAGCGCGGATGAAACGCGTGCCGCTCTCGATAGCCTGGGCGGTGCTGGTCTGGCGGCTGTGGCCAAGATGGCCACGGACGACGCCCACGACCACCTGCAGGCCCTGCGTGGCAACCTGAAGGCCCTCTCCACCGGAGTGGACTACCGCTATGAGAATGGCGAGCGCATCCCGGGCATCCAGTCCACCGCTATTTCCGCAGCCGTGACCGGTGGCACCACCAGCGTGCAGGGCGGCATTGCTCCCAAGTACCAGCGTGACAGCATCGGCGCTCTGGTGAGCGGCGTGCATGCCATCACCCACGAGTGGTTGGGCGGCATCAGCCTGGGCTACACCCGCTCCAAGGGTGACTGCGGTCCCGTGGACCTGAAGTCTGACGCCCTCTACCTGGATGTTGCCATGATTCGCCGCGGCCGCAGCGTGACGCACACCGCCACGCTTGGTCTGGGCAGCTATGACTTCGACACCACCCGCCATGTGGCGGTGAATGCTCCGGGTCACGGCTATGCAGGCACGGCCAAGGGCAGTTCCTCCGCCATGCTGGTCGATCTCTCCTATGAGGCGGTCGCCACGGTGATAGCCAACGAGAAGCACAACTTCTCCGGCGTCTTCCAGGCGGATTTGGTGTTCGGCGAGTTCCGTGGCCTTACAGAGAAGGGCATGGGCAACGCCGGGCTCCGTTCGGAGTATGACGACGTGGCAAGCCTGAACTTCGGTATCGGCGGACGCTACACCTACAGCTTCGGCCCGAAGAACAACCCCGGCTATCTGGCGGTTGAAGCCATGTTCGTGGCGGATGCGGGTGACCGCGATGCCGTGGTGAAGAACACGTTCATTGCCGGTGGCCAGACCTTCGAGGAGAAGGGCCCGGATGCCGGTGCATGCGGATTCCGCGTGAACGGCGGCGCCCTCATTCCCGTGGGCCAGCACTGGGGCGTGTTCGGCAACGTCTCCTCCGAGTTCCGTTCTCACCAGACAAGCGTGAGCGGCAGCGTGGGTGTGAAGTACGCCTTCTAACCCACTCCCTCCGCCCGTCCCTGCTGCGCGGGGGCGGGCGGATGATCCCCTTTCATACTGCATGTGTGTGCGTATGATGTATCAAAAAGACCCGTCCCGGTTTACCGGGGCGGGTTCTTTGATGCACGCATTATAGGCTTGCAAAAAGCAGGATGATGTGGTACTATCCTCCCCGTCAGAAGGGGAGTGCGCTCCCTGTTGGGCCGACGCGAAGCCGTAATTCGCGGAGATTGCCTTGCGGCAATCGGCAAACAATGTGACGGCTAAGGTCAATCCTTCAGGTGAACCTGATTGTACATGAGTGAACGAGCCGTGGCGCTGTCCCTGAATCAGGGCAGACTCCGCGGTCTTTTTTTTGCCTATGGGGGTGTCCCCGTCCATGTTGCTTCCAACCCGCAAACCCATATACCATACCATGGACAACAACAATCCCCCCCAATGGGAAGAACGAGAGATGATAGCCATGCACATCCCCGCATTGCTGAAGAACGCAGACACCATCTGCTCCACCCCGGAGCTTGCGGAAGCACCCGTGCCGCACATGTGCGTGCATATGTACGGCGGCGCGCCCAAGCTCACTCTTGGCGACATGCTGCACGCGTGGGGCTCCAAGGAGGATACCCCCTGGCGCTACACCAGCGCGGAGGGGCACACCTGCTACCGCCTGCTGCACGTTTTCGGCCTTTCCGGCTGCTGGCGTGCAGAGGCCTTCGATTCCGTCACCCAATGCACAGTGAACGCGCCCCGAACTGTGGGCATGCGCGATCTGGCGCAGGCACTGCATGTCAGCAACCGGGACCTCCTGTGCCGCCATCCGATGAGCTTCCAGAAGGTCATCGGCCTCTTTGTGAAGCATCCGCGGCTCATCATCAACATGCCGCATATTTCGGCCGCGCTGCCCAAGCACTGCGGGCTCACTTGCCCGCGCGATGAGCAGGAGCGCCTGGCGCGCATGGCCGCAGACCTGTTCCTGGACGAGCTTGCCCCCGATGACAAGAGCACCTGCCACCGCGTCATTGCGCCCCTGTCACGCCTGGTGCTGGACACGGAATGTTTTGAGGACGATGCCCGCGAACCCTTGGCGGCCGTGGGCTGCGGGGTGGTGCCCACCCATGCGTTCGACGGCACGGAAATCCGGCAAATGCCCAGCCGGAACCGCCGCCGCACCCTGCTGAACGTGTACTACCGTACGCACCACGAAACCCTGGCGCGCTTCACCAGGGCAAGCCTGGCTATCCATGACCGAGCCCGCATCCTGAATCTGCAAAGCTACCCGGAAAGCTACAACCTGCCCGGCATGGCAGGCATGGAACGGCCGGATGTGTGCATTGGGTTCGACCCCTTCCACTGCCCGACCGCCCTGGTGCGCGCGGTTGCGGATTGCGCCTACAGGAACGAGCTTTCCTTCGCCATGAACGCCCCCTTTGCGGATTCCAAGGTGCCGCAGGCCTACCAGCGGCAGGATGCCCGCGTGGTTTCCCTCAAGCTGGTGCTCAAGCGCAGCCTGTATATGGATGAGAGTACGCTGCAGCCGCACACCGGCATGCAGCGCATGCGCCGTTTCGTGGAGGAGGCTGCCGGCATCATCCGCACCTTCACGCCCGCAGGGGACGCCACGCCCGTGTGGCCGTATGCGATTCGCAGCGTATGACTCGATTTTCAGTGATTCGAATCAGAAAACACTTGACAAGACCATCCCCCAGGCGTATAATAGCCCTGCTTCCCTTATGATGCGCCGCTTGTGTCAACTCCCCGCCGCTATGGCTGCCTGCCAGCAGGATTCCTGGATGCCCTTTCCTTGACGGAGGCATTCTAACTACCATCATCTAAGTCTGTAACGATCTTCTTTGCACTAGCAGGAAGAAACACCCCGCACGTCTACACTTTCACTATTAAATATAACTTTCACACCGAATAAACTCTATGACTAAACACGAACTGGAACAACTTGTCAAGGATTTGGCCGAGCAGCTGAAAGCCTTGCAGAAGGCAAACGCCCGCGAACGGCGAGACCTGCTGAAAACCATCAAAGAGCTGAAAGATGAGAACGAGCCGCCCCGTCGCCGCAGGAGGAAGAAGGAGGAGGACCGCATCAACGAGCAGATGAAAGAAGCCGTGAAGGAGCACCATGAGAGGGCCATCCGCCTGTTCGCCAAACTGAAGAGAAAGGAAAAGACCCCCACCATCGAGAAGTTCGTGGAGGAGCACGGCATCTTCAACCTGGCCGACATGGACGAGGCCACCTTCATCGTGCTTATTCGCCACCATTTCAACCGCGAGCTGGCAGACGCCTATGCTTCGCACCAGATGAACATGCGCGTCTACCACAGCATCGTCCGCTATTTCGACGATTCCGTGGACATTAAGCCGCTGGAGGTGACAGACGAGATGCGCGTGGAGGCGGAGCAGGTGACGAAGGAGTTGGAGGAGGCCGCGAAGGGGCACCTGCGCCTTAATCCCACTTCCGGGGCCTTTCACCTGCGCGGGCGTGCAGAGCTGGAATCCTTTTTCAACGAACAGGTGGTGGATATCGTCAACAGGTTCGACGACTACGCCAAGCTGGGTATGGGCTTCCCCAAGGGCTTTATTCTGGAGGGGCCGCCCGGGTGCGGCAAAACCTTCGCCGTGGAGCGCTTGGCAGAGCACTTGGGCTGGCACACGGAGCGCATCGATTCGTCCAGCATCGGCAGTTCCTATATCCACCAGACAGCCCAGAAGATTGAGGAGTGCTTCCAGCGGGCGGCAGATAATGCGCCTTCCATCCTTATCATTGATGAGATGGACGCCTTCATGCCCAACCGCGCCGGGCTTTCCAGCCACGACAACCACAGCAAGGAGGAGGTGGACAGCTTCCTGAAGTGCCTGCAGACCGCTGCGGAGAAGCATATCCTGGTGGTGGGCATGACCAACCTAATCGACACGCTGGACCCCGCCGTGCTTCGCACCGGGCGCATGGGTACCCATATCAAGGTGGGCATGCCCGCGCAAGAGGAGGTGGAGGATGTGCTGGCCTACGCGCTGGAGAAGCGCCCCCATGCCGATTTCAACCTGCAGCCGTATGCCGGGCAGCTGCTGGACCACCCGCTTTCCGATGTGACGCATGTGGTGGACGAGGCCGCCATGAGCGCGGTCCGCGCCTACCACGACCGAATAGAGGAAGAGGACCTTGCCGTAGCCATCGACCGCCTGCTTTATCGCCAAAGAGCCCAACAACCCGAGCAAAAGCCCTTCGGCTTTGCTTCTTGAGTCCACCGGCGACACTACAGGGCGGGGTGCACAACCGCACCCCGCCCATTCACACTATGAAACTCACAAACGAAACACCACCCTGCTACTGCCCCGCATCCCCGCTGCGTGACATCACCAAGGTTGACCACACCACGGCGGGGCTGGAGGCGCTTACCCGCGGAAGATACCTTTTCAGGGGCTCGCGCCTGGTTTCGTGGGAAGGCGATCTGCCCCTGCTGGAGGATGGGGTCCACATGTTCAGCTGGAGCAACCTGGAGCGTTTCAAGGGCGTTCTCCCCTCACTGTACGAGGCCGGGGATATGTTCTATGAATGCCGCAAGCTGATAGAGTTTGCATCTGATATGCCCCGGCTGAAGTACGGCGCGCACATGTTCCACATGAGCCAGAGCCTGCACCGATTTGATTCCGACCTGGCTTCCCTGCAAGACGGGGAAATGATGTTCTACTGGTGCCGTTCCCTGCAGAAGCTGCGCACCAACCTGCCATCCCTGGTGAAGGCGAATAGCATGTTCAACAAGTGCGAGTCCCTGGGCACCTTCGATATCCCAACCCCTAGGTTGCGCAATGCGGAATGGATGTTTTACGGGTGCCGGAGTTTAAGGACCTTCAGGGGTGACCTGGGCTCTCTGGCCAGGGGGCGGGGGATGTTCTCCGGTTGCAACCTGGATGTGGATTCCGTCTACCACATTGCGGATTGCATTCGTACGGCAGGGCAAAGATGCGAAATCGGCATCGGCGTTGCCGAAGACGTCGATTTGAATGACCTCACCCCGGCACTGGAGGAATTGGATTCCAGGAACTGGAGCGTCTCCCTATCTTTTGAGCACAAAAGGTAAGTGAAATGAAAAAAAAGGAAACCGGGGCCTGGCGCGGGGGGGGGGGGGGGGGGGTGGGGTGGTTTTTTTTTGTTGGTCGGGCGGGGGGGGGGGGGCGGGGGGGGCGGG
>JAZUGI010000082.1:0-22632 GCA_045641125.1 Akkermansia sp. | reverse complement strand
TACCGCAAGCACGAGGGCATTGCCGCCGCCGTGCGCGAGTGGATCAAGTTCCACAAGCCCGAATACGATTTCACCAGCGAGGACGGCGTCACCCACATCCTCTGGCCCGTGGACGACGACGCCGTCATCGAGACCATCCGCAAGGGGTTTGAGGAGGTGCCCGTGCTCTACATCGCAGACGGCCACCACCGCACCGCATCCAGCGCCGCCGTGTCCGCCAAGCGCCGCGCGGAGCACCCGGACTACACGGGGCAGGAGGAGTTCAACTACCTCATGGCCGTCACCTTCTGCGACGAGGACCTGTTCATCATGGACTACAACCGCGTGGTGCTGGATTTGAACGGGCTGGACGAGCCCGCGTTCCTGGCGCGCGTGGCGGAGAAGTTTGATGTGGCGCCCGCGGCCACCGCGCCGTATGCGCCCAAGGCCAAGCACGAGTTCGGCATGTGCCTGGGCGGCAAGTGGTACACCCTCACCGCCAAGGACGGCACCTTCGATGCCGCGCACCCCATCCAGAGCCTGGACTGCTCCATCCTGCAGGCCAACCTGCTCGCCCCCGTGCTCGGCATCACGGACCCGCGCACCAGCCCGCGCATCGACTTTGTGGGCGGCATCCGCGGGCTGCACGAGCTGCAGGAGCGGGCCGCGGGCGGCGTGGCGTTCTCCCTGTACCCCGTCACCATGGCAGACCTCTTCCACGTGGCTGACAGCGGGGAAATCATGCCGCCCAAATCCACCTGGTTCGAGCCGAAGCTGCGCTCCGGCCTGTTCGCCCATGAAATCGAACGCTGACCCTTCACCTGAAAAATACATACCATCATGAAGATACTTATACCCACCAAGCTTGACAAAGCCGCCGCCGCCCAGCTCACCGCCGCCGGGTACGAGGTGGTGCAGGACGACACCGCTCCCATCGAGGATCAGGTGGCCGCCAATCCGGACGCCGCAGGGCTCATTGTGCGCTCGGAGAAAGTGACCCCCGCCGTGATTGACGCCCTGCCCTCCCTCAAGTGCGTGATCCGCGCGGGCGCCGGCTACGACAACATCGACTACGTGTACGCGCGCAGCAAGGGCATTGATGTGATGAACACGCCCGGCGCCAATTCCAACGCCGTGGCGGAGGAGGTGGTGGCCATGGTGCTCGCCGCCTACCGCTTCGTCATCCCCGCAGACACCACCACCCGCGCCGGCGAATGGAACAAGAAGAAATACATGGGCCGCGAGCTCACCGGAAAAACCGTCGGCATCATCGGCCTGGGCAACATCGGCCGCCTGCTGGTGAAGCGCCTGCAGGGCTTCGAGTGCAAGGTGCTCGGGTACGACCACTTCCTCTCCAAGCAGCGCGCCATGAACATCGGTGCCACCCCTGCCGAGCTGGACGAGATATTCTCCACGGCGGACATCATCTCCATCCACGTTCCGGGCGGCCCCGCCACCAAGAACTATGTGAACGCGCAGCTCATCTCCAAGATGAAGGACGGGGCCATGCTGGTGAACTGCGCCCGCTACGGCGTGGTGGACGAGGACGCCCTGCGCGCAGCCAAGAAGGACGGCAAGAACATCATCTACTGCACGGACGTACACCCCAAGGATGCGGCCGCAGACCAGCCCAGCGCGGATATTGCAGACGTGATGCTGCCGCACCTGGGAGCCAACACCAAGGAGGCCAACAAAAAGGCCGCCATGCGTGCCGCCAGCCAGATGGCGGACTACTTTGAGAAGGGGGACACCACCTGCGTGGTGAACGCGGAAATGCCGCAGGACCTCAACCCGGCGCACCTGCACCTGGCCGCCATGCTCGGCAAGCTCTGCCTGCAGGCCGCCGGCTGCAAGCCCATCCGCCGCATCGACTGCACCTTCTACAACAACCTGCGCTCCTTCCGCAAGTGGTTCACCCCCTGGATTCTGGAGGGTGCCGTTCCCGGTGCTGAGCACGGGCTCATGCCCGCCGCAGCGGAGGCCTCCTTCCGTGAGCACGGCATTGTCTACAAGGCCTGCGAACCCATGGACGACAAGCTCTACGAGGACCAGCTCGCCATCGATATCCACACGGAGGATGCCGGGCAGGAAAGCACCACCTCCGTGCGCGGCATGATTGTGGACGGAGAGCCCGTGGTCTCCCGCATCGGCGAGTTCAAGCACCTGTACGCCACCCTGCCCGGCAACACGCTCGTGCTGCGCTATGCAGACCGCCCCGGCGTGGTCGCCGCCATCGGCCAGACCCTGTCGGACGCCGGAATCAACATTGAAAACATCGTGGCTCCCTCGGACCACAAGAGCGGGGATGCCCTGGCCGTGGTGAAGACGGACAAGCCCGTGACCGATGTGATGGTGGAAATCCTGAGCAAGACCATCAGCGCCAAGCTCGCCTTCGCCATCACCATGTAAGGCGGGCTTCCCGCCTGCGGCGGGAAGCGCAAAAACAACGCCCTCCGGCGGCGGGAATCAGCGTTCCCGCGGCGGGAGGGCGTTGGTGGTTTTGAGGGCGTTATCCAGGAGGCGCATCATTTGTTGAAGGCGCTCCGGCTGCCCTTGTGAGAGGTCGTGGCGCTCGGAGATGTCGTCCGCCAGGTTGTAGAGCTCGCATTTGCCCGTTTCCCAGAAGCGGATGAGCTTGAAATCCCCGTATACGAGGGCGGATTGGGGGGAATAGGTGCCGCCTGCGGCGTGGTGGACCCAGTTGTGGGGAATGTGGAAGAGGATGGGGCGCGGCGCGGCTGTTTCCCGCCCGCAGAGCTTGGGAACAAGGCTTTGGCCGTCCACCTTCTGCACGGTGGGGGGCAAGGCGGTGCAGCCGGCCATCTGCAGGATGGTGGGGTACAGGTCCTCGCACACCACGGGGGTGGTGCAAAGGCTGCGCGGCGCGGTGGTGCCGGGCCAGCAGACGATGAGCGGCACGCGGATGCCGCCCTCATAGCAGCTGCCCTTCCCTGCGCGCAGCGGGTAGTTGGAGAGGGTATCACCCATGCGGCCGCCGGATGGGAGCGCCAGCCCGCCGTTGTCCGACATGAAGATGATGACGGTGTTCTCCCGCAGCCCGCGCTCCTGCAGCCACTGCATGAGATCGCCCAGGCTCTTGTCCATACCCTCTATCAAGGCGGCATAGTTGCGTTCCGCCTCACTCCATGGCTTGCCGTCTTGCGGGTCCGGGTAGTTGCCGATGAAACGGGCATCGCAGGCGCGGGCATCCAGCGGGCAATGCACGGCATAGTGGGCCATGTAGAGGAAGAAGGGCTTTCCCTTGTGCTGTGGGGCGGAGACCGCCGTTTGCAGGGTGGCCACGGCCTCCCGCGTGAGTGCTTCCGTGAGGAAGACATCGTTTTCACGATACTCCGGCTTGTCCATGCCGCGCACGGTGAAGTGGCCGGGGCCGTAGCCGGTGCGGCCGCGGTAGTCCGCCAGTCCGCCTATTTCCGAGCCGGCGATGTTGTAGTCGAACCCCAGGAGGGTGGGATTGGCACCGGGGGTGTCCTTGGCTCCCCAGTGGGCCTTGCCGCAGTGGATGGTTACGTACCCCTTTTGGCGCAGGAGCTCCGGCAGCGGTGTGCAAACCGCATAGGGCCGCTTCATGCTGTAGGTGAAAGGCTCCTCCGTGAGCGGGTGGCGGCTTTCCCCCTGCGGGGCGGTGCCCTGCGGCTGCATGCCGTTCACGCACCAGTCCTTCGGCGGCAGCATGGGGCAGTTCGGCTCGTCTGTTTCGGTATCGCGCAGGAGGGTCCAGTTGGTCACGCGGTGGCGGGCGGCGTTCATGCCGCTAATGATACTGCAGCGGGAGGGTGAGCAGACGGGCGAGGCGTACGCGCGGGTGAAGAGCATGCCCGCATCCGCCAGACGCTGCATGTTGGGCGTGCGGTAGCGGGCATTCAGGAACACGGGGCGCGGCGAGCCGTCCGGTGCCCGCCAGAACGGCACGGAGGTGTCCGCCCAGCCCATGTCGTCCACCAAAAAGAGGATGATGTTGGGCGGTTGTTCCTGCGCCGCGCGCGCCAGGCAGAGCATGGCGGCCGCCAGGGCGCACAGCTTGGGGAGAAAACAGCGCATGAAAGGGGAATCAGGCCTTGCCGGGCTTGCGGCGGCCGTGCGTCTCGTCGTTCCACTCCGCCGTGGCGTACTTGGATTCCACCAGCTCGTGCACGGCGGCATCAAAACCGGCAAAGGGCTCCGCCAAGCCGTCCGGCAGCGCATTGACCTGCGGCGCGAGCTCCTGCGCGAGCAGGCGCTCCCAGCCGGGCGCGGGCGTGCATTCCTGCACAAGCCCCTGGTGCAATACGGCCCCCTTGCGGCGGCGCTGCCCCGCGCCGGCCAGCTTCTGCCCGGCGGCATCCACGATATCGCTCTTCACCGGGCTGGCCCAGCAGGCGCGGCCACCGCTGGGGGCATCCTCCGTGAGCAGGGTGCACGGCACGCCGCTGGCCGCCAGGGCCTTGGCCAATGCCCCGTGAATCCAGAGGTAGAGCTGGTCCGCCATGGGGTAGACCACACCTTCCCTTGCGGGCAGGGTAACGGTGTAGGTGTAGCCGGAGCGGTGGTCCACAATGCCGCCGCCGGTCCAGCGGCGGATGTATTCCTGCGCGGCGGGGAAAATCTTGGCCGCCTCCGTGGCGGTGTCGAAATAGCCGAAACTCACGGCGGGCAGCGCCCAGCCGTAGATACGCAGCCAAGCCTCCGGGCGCAGGGAGAGCACCTCGTCCGCGGCCATGTTGTACCAGCCTTTGCGGGGGATGGGATCCACCCACAGGTTGATGCTGCGCGGCAGGGCATCCCACCCGGCATCAACAGGCTGCATGAACGGGTTCTCCATGGTGAGGAACGGGTGGAAAAGGCGGGCTTACAGCGGCTGGGGCGGCATCACCGTGGTGGAGAAGGAGCGCGTGTAGCGGTGGAAGAAATCCGCCGCCTTGGGTGCGCGGCGGCGCTTCTGGCGCACCTGCTCCATAATGTTGGCACCCTCTTCCGTGAGCACGGTCATGGCAATGTTCACGCTGTCGATACGCGGGTTGTAGAGCACCTTGCCATCCACCTCGATGCGGTCGCCGTACACCTCAATCTCCTTCTCCTTGCCGGTGGAGGAGATGACGGGCACCACGGTGGTCTCATAGTTGGGGTAGCCCCTCACGGGGTCGCCCTTGCCCACGGAATGGCGAATGGTGAAGGTGACGTTGAACTCCAGGATATCCTCGCACAGGAAGTGCTGCTCGTCTTCCGACTCGTACGGGCCGTAGGCGGCCTTGAGGTTCAAGACGCCCAGCAGGCGCTCGAAGGTGGTGCGCGGGGTCACCAGGTGACGGTACAGGGAGAAACGCGGGAAGCTCTGCTCATCCCGGGAATTCTTGTCTGCCGGCAGGTTGAGCACCTGGTCGCGGTAGAGGAGGCGGTAGCCCACACAAAGCACATCACCCTGGGTTTCGCTGTTGTGGGCGCGGGTGTCGCGGTAGGAGCGGCGCATGGACTCGTCGCTGCTCACGGTGGGGTTGCGGTCGATGGGGCTGGTGAAGAAGACGCACTGTGCGGAGCGCGGTATCTTCATATCCTTGTCCACGCCCTTCAAATCCTTGGCGGCGCGGGCAAAGAGCCACTCGTAGCGGTTATCGCCGATGCGCCACTGCATGGCCTCGAAATCATGGCTCACGCAATCCATGGCAATGCGTGCGCGGGAGGCGGTGCTGATGTCCTCCTGCACCAGGCGCCAGATATCGATGCCCTTGGTGGTCATCTGCATAATCACGAGCACCAGGATGGCGGTGATGGCCATGGCGGTCATCAGCTCAATGAGCGTGAAGCCGCGCCGTATCATGTTCTTGAAAGTCGTCTTCATGGCTTATCGGCGGAATGAGAGGTTGGCGGAGAAAGCGGGGCGGCCAAGGCGCTTCCAGGGCTTGTTCTTGTAGCGCGCCGGGTTGGGGGGCGACATGATGAAGAAATCCGCGCGGTAGTAGACGATGGCACCGCGGACGGTGTTGTTCTCCTCCAGGACGAAACGCTCCGGGGTCTGGGCGCCACGGATAGTGCCGGGTTCCTTGGCGGGCTTGAAGGAGCCGTTGGTCTGGGGCTCCAGCTCGGTCATGCGCACCAGGAATACATTGCCCACGGCATCCTTGATTTCCTTGCCGTGCACGGGATCGTCCATGGGGCAGGCAATGGTGATGAGCTGGGTGTGGCCGTTGGGCTGGTTGGCGTTGGCGGGAAGCGCGGGATAGGTGCCGTCCGGGCGAACGCTCTCACGCGTATCCGCGCGGTATGAGAAGATGACGATGGAGGTGCTGGGCTTCTCCGAGCGGCGCATCCAGTAGAAGGCCTTGTCAAAGGGCGTGATAAAGCTGGTGGAGGTGGAGTTCTGGGCGGTTTGGGGAGCCTGCTCCTTGCCGCGCAGCATGTTCATCTCCGTGCGCAGGACGGTGGTGATGCGCTCCGCCTCCTGCCGCGCCAGGGCTTGGCGAACCATGCCGCGCGCCGGCACGAACACCACCAGGAACAGGGAAAGCAGCACGCCCACAAGGCCTATGGCGAGCAGCGTCTCCACCAGGGTGAAACCGCCGCGCCGGGTGCTGGTTTTGTGTCTCTTCATATTGGAAAATCTCATTATTTACTGTTGAATGGCTTGGTCAATGGTGTGCAGGCGGGTGGTGTTGCCGTTGGGCCACACCGCAATACCCTTGGCCCCAGCGGGGCGCTTCATGTTGTCCGTGGAGGCGGGAACAATGCCGTCCTTGGCGACGCGCTCGTTACCGGGATGACCGTAGATGAAGACCATGCGCTGGGGGCGCGAGGGGTTGCCGGGGGATGCACCGGGGGCGGCAAGGCGGCCCTTCTCGTCAAACTCAATGTAGTAGATGTTCGTCTTGCCCTTGTTGGAGAGGCGCGCGCTGTCCCGCCCCAGGCTGTCCTCACCGTCCAGCCAATCCACGGGGCGGCTGTAATGCGGGCTGAAATACACGCCGGCGGGCAGCATCACACCGGCGGAGGTGGACACCCACTTGCCCTTGGGCGCCACGTCCGTGCCATCGGCCCCCTTGCCGTCGCTCTTCTTGAACATCTGCACCGTCATGAAGCGCAGGTGGCGGGAACCCCGGTCCGTGGCGGTGGAGGGATCGTCTGCAATGATGATGCGCGTATAGGTATCATTGCCCTGGGCGGTGGCGCGGGCCTCACGGACGAGGGATTCAATCATGTCCACGGCGCTGTCCATGCTGCGGCCCTTGCCGGGGTCGCGCAGCACGTTGGCAGCCATGACCATCATGAGGCTGATGATGGCGATGACGACCATGAGTTCAATCATGGTGAAAGCGCCGTGCTGTCTCCTGCTGTAGCGTTTCATAAACTTGAGTGCCGGAATGGAATTCGGCTGCGTTGCATGCTAGCATTTCCCGCCGGGGAAAGCAACCTTTTTTTTGCCCGGAAACGGCCCTCAACGGCACTTTTTGGCATTGACGAAAGGGGCAAAGTAGGGTATATGCACGCGCGATGAGCATACTTGAATCTTTGATTATGGGATTGGTGGAAGGGCTTACCGAGTACCTTCCCGTGAGCTCCACCGGGCACCTGATTATCACGCAGCACCTGCTGGGGCTGGAGGACACGGATGCCATGAAAGCGTTTGAAATCTGCATACAGGGCGGCGCCATCCTGGCGGTATTGGGGCTGTATTTCCAGCGTGTGGCGGCCATGGTGCGCGGCTTGCTGGGCAAGGATGCCGCCGGCCTGCGCATGCTCATCAACACGGTGGTGGCCTTCCTTCCCGCCGCTGTCATCGGCCTTATCTGCAACGACTACATCAAGGGCTACCTCTTCAATGCACCCACGGTCATGATTTCCTGGGCGGTGGGCGGCATCGTCATCCTGCTCTACGTGGCGGCGCGCAACAAATCCGGCCAGGGATTCGGCGGCAAGCCGCTGGAGGAGCTCACCTGGAAGGGCGCACTGGGCGTGGGATTCATGCAGTGCATAGCCATGTGCCCGGGGGTGAGCCGCAGTCTCATGACCATGCTTGGCGGCCTCTGCGTGGGGCTGAGCGTGGCGGCGGCGGTGGAGTTCAGCTTCATCCTGGGGCTCATCACGCTGGGTGCGGCCACCTGCCATGATGCCGTGAAGTACGGTTCCCACATGGTGGAGGACATCGGCTGGGGCCCCATGATAGCCGGCACGGTAATGGCCTGGGCGAGCGCCTGGGTGGCAGTGAAATGGATGGTGGGCTACCTGAACAGGCACAGCCTTTCCATCTTCGGCTGGTACCGCCTGGCGGCGGCGCTGGTGATGCTGCTGCTCATCCTCAACGGATTCGAGATGAAGCAGGAGGATCCCGAACAGCAGGAGCCCCCCGCCGCAGAGGTGCAGAAATAATCCTTTCCCTGCACGCCCCGCAGGTGTAGAATGCCAACCGTACCCGTTATGTCCATCCTTAAATCCATAGGCAACGGCTTTGTCGACAAGACCTTCCTCTCCTGGTTCACGCCCAAGTGGCGCAAGCAGGGCTGCGAGGTGGCGGGCATCCTTTCCCGCTACATCAACACCTACCGCCACAAGCTGCAGGCGGAGGAGATGGAGGAGTGCTCCGGCATGCTGCGCAAGCTGCGCGCCGCGCTCAACAACTGGGACGCGGAGGAGACGGACCGCCTCACCAAGCTGGTGGCCGTGCACTGCCAGAACATGCCGGGCTTCAAGCGCAACCCCGTGCTGGACCTGGTGGAGTCCTTTTTCGTCATCATGGTTGTCTTCCTGGGCATCCGCACCTACTACGCGCAGCCCTTCCGCATTCCCACCGGCTCCATGCAGCCCACGCTCAACGGCATCATCGTGCACCATGTGGACGAGCTACCCGCCGCACCGAAACGCTGGTGGGATGCGCTGACGCTGGGCAGCTCGTACGTGGAGGCCGTGAGCGACAGCCGGAAGCAGCTGGTGGACATTCAGGACCACCCCAAGTGGTGGCTGTTCACGGAAACGGAGCTGAGCTTCAACGACGGCTCGAAGGTGGCGGTGCCCTCCGCCAAGTCTGCGGTCATCCAATACCTGCAGGAGCGCGGCAAGATCCGCACCACGCCTTCCGGCGTGCTCAAGCTGGGCTGGTTCCACCCCGGTGAAACCATCATCCGCGCGCGCGTGGATGCGGGCGACATGGTGGTGGTGAACCGCATCGCCTACCACTTCCGCAAGCCGGAGCGCGGCGAAACCTTCGTGTTCGACACCCGCGGCATCAACACCAACATGCAATCTCCCGCCATGGCCCAGATAGAGGACCAGATGGCCGGAACCCACTTCATCAAGCGCCTCTGCGGCCTGCCGGGCGACCAGGTGTTCATCGACACCCCCACCCTCTTCATCAACGGCACCCGCGCGGAGGAGCCGGGCATGCAACGCGTCATGGAGCGCCAGGCCCCCTACAACCCCGTGGGCTACCAGACCCTGGAGAAAGAGCGCAACCCGCTCGCCTACCTCACCAATGCCAGACCCGCCGTGCTGCAGAACACGGCAGACCCCAACCTGCGCGAATACATGGCACTGGGAGACAACACCACCAGGTCCCTGGATTCCCGCTTCTGGGGCCCCGTGCGCCAGTTCAACGTGCTCGGCCCCGCCTGGTTCACCCTGTGGCCCTTCACCGGGCACTGGGGCTCCATTGATTAACCTTCCCCCCCCTTTCCCGCCATGCCGGAATCCGAATCTGACACTATCACGCGCAACGCCAAGTCAAACCTGGCCTTCACCCTGGTGAACCTGCCGGAGGAGGAGCGCATCCACATGGCGCAATTCTACGCCTTCTGCCGCATTGTGGACGACATTGTGGACGAGCCTGGCATGAGCCCGCAGCAGCGCCACACCGCGCTGGACCGCTGGGTTTCCGTGGTGTCCGGCTCCTGCGAGCCGGAACCCGGCATTGAACGCGAGGTGCGCACCCTCATCGACGACCTGCACCTGGACACGGAGCCCATGCTGGAGCTGATAGCGGGCTGCCGCGGGGATATCTCGCCGGTGCAGCCGGCCACGCGCAAGGAACTGCTGGACTACTCCTACAAGGTAGCGGCCTGCGTGGGGCTCACCAGCGCCACCGTAATGGGCGCATCCGATGCCGCGCGAGACTACGCCGTGGCACTGGGCTATGCCCTGCAGCTGGTGAACATCCTGCGGGATGTGGCGGAGGATTGCCGCAAGTACGGCCGCTTCTACCTGCCGCAGGACGACATGGAGCTCTTCGGCGTGACACACGAGGACATCCGCGAGCAGCGCTACAACTACCGCATGCGCCAGCTGCTGGCATACGAGGCCGCCCTGGCGGAACGCTACTTCGGCGAGGCGGAGGAACGCTACCAGGCCCTCTCCGTGGAAGACCGCAACGCCCTGATTCCCGCCCAGGCCATGAGCCTCATCTACCACACCATTTTGGAGAAGATGCAGGCGGATGAATTCCGCGTGTTCGAGCGCCGCTACAGCGTGGGCAACTTCCGCAAGCTCTGGTTCATGCTCCGCGCACGTTTCGGTACCGTGGAGATGCCTTCCATCCCCAACATGCCCAGCCTGGCAGACTGGAGCTTCCTGAAAGGCAAGGACAACGGAGATGTTGAAAAATAACGCCGAAAACACACCTTGCCGTTGGTCCGGCACTTGTATGATGCATCATAGCCTTTCAAACCGCGCCCGGTAGCCAAATGCCGTGCCGCCATGGAGCCCCGTGCTGCACCATGCACCGGGTGCCATGCCCTCCCCTTTCCCTCCTGAAGTGCCTGCATAAAACGTTTGCGCCGCCATGCCTGCCGTGATAGAATGCGCGGCATCATCGTTATGAAACTCTCGCAAACCATTCTCACTATGATTGCCGCTGCCGGCGTGTCGCTCGCGGCGGTGGATTTCCCCGGGCAGGCTCCGGGGGCCGCAAAGGCCTCGCCCGCCAACACGGCTTCATCCAATGACCATGTACACTACGTTGTCTCCAACAACTTGTTCACCGCCGAGTTCTCGGAATCGTCCGGCGGCCTCTCCTTTGAGAGCATGAAGTTGGCGGACGGCACAGAGCTGGTGCAGAAAGGCGGCCCGGTGTTCACCGTGAACCTGCAAGGCGGCAAGACGCTTGACTCCAACAGCATGAAGAAGGGCAAGGTGAGCGTGGAGGAGCTGAAGGCGGACCCCAAGCATCCGCAGCTGGCGCGCCGCTTCCCCGGCAAGGCCGTGAAGGCGGTGTTCACCGCGCCGGACGACTCGTTCAGCGTGGTGTGGCGCGCGGTGCTGCGCGACGGCTCCCACTACCTGCGGCAGGAGTACACCATCAAGGCCAAGAAGGACACGGCCTTTGTGAGCATCACGCCCATGCAGTTTGATTTGGCGCCGCACGGCAAGGCCAGCATCTCCGGCAACACGGAGCGCGGCACCGTGGTGGTGAACGACCTCGTCTTCGCCGGGCTGGAAACGCCCATGTCCATCATGACCGTGGGCAACCAGGGCGGCAGCGCCGGCGCGGAGTGGAACCCCGCCGCCTGGCAGGAGCAGAGCTTCGGCAGCGCATTCAACATCCCGGAGAGCTTCAAGCAGAAATACGGAGACAAGTACAGCGCGCAGGACGGACCCACGCTCAAGCACCTGGCCGTGGCGGAAGGCCCCGCCACGTTCAGCCAGGCCGGCAAGTGTGATGTGACCTTCCGCTACAAGGGCGGCTCCCACCGCCTGAACATGGTGGGCGTGCAGCTGGTGGATGCCTCCGGCTCCGTGGTGGCGGAGGATGTGCACGAGGGCCACACGGGCGAGAAATCCGATGCCAACGCCTACTCCCTGAACGTGCCCAAGGCGGGTGACTACACCCTGCGCTACTGGGTGGAGACCCAGACGGAAAGCGTGGCCAGCAAGGGTGAGATTGCCTTCTCCTCCCCCGTGGCCCTGCCCTCCGCCAAGAGCGCGGGCAGCGCGCAGGACAACACGGTGCGCGGCACCTGGAGCCGCAAGACCACCCTGCCCGCCGGGCAGTCCTGGAAGGTCAGCAGTGTCATCGGCATCTTTGCGCCGCAGCAGCAGCGCCGCTCCTTCCTGGCATACAGCGAGCGCGAAAAGGCCGCCGCCTACCGCACCTTCATCCACTACAACGACTGGTACGAAATCGGCATCCGCCTGCACGACAACAAGGACCCCATGAAGCGCACCACGGAGCCCATGTGGCTTGAGCTGCTGGACACTTGGAACCGCGAGCTCTTCACCAAGCGCAAGACCTACATCGACGCCTTCGTCATCGATGACGGATGGGACGACTTCAACAGCCTGTGGGACTTCCACAAGGGCTTCCCGAACGGATTTGCCAAGATGAACGAGAAGGCCACCGCCATGAAGGCCGGAATGGGCGCCTGGCTCGGCCCCGTGGGCGGCTACGGCTCCTCCAAGAGCCAGCGAATCAGCTACTGGAACAGCACCCACCCCAACAACCAAATCGGCAACTTCCAGCTCTCCAACAAGGAGTACTTTGATGCCTTTGTGGGCCGCTGCAAATTCATGATCGAGCACTACGACATGCGCTACTTCAAGTTCGATGGCATCTCCACCCACTTCCACGCCAAGGGGCCGGGCAACGAGGAGGACGCAGAGGGCATCATCGCCGTGGAGGTGGAGCTCCGCAAGGCCCGCCCGGACATCTTCCTCAACACCACCGTGGGCACCTGGGCCAGCCCCTTCTGGTTCCACTTCGCGGATTCCATCTGGCGCCAGGAGAACGACTTCGGCCAGGCCGGCAACGTGGGCGACGACCGCGACAAGTGGATTACCTACCGAGACCGCCTGGTGCACGAGGTCTTTGTGGAGGGCGCTCCCCTCTTCCCCATCAACTCCATCATGACCCACGGTCTCATGATCACCAAGAACGGCCCGCCACACGTCATGAGCCGCGAACCCAAGAACTGCATCAAGGAGATGCGCTGCGCCTTCGGCAGCGGCTCCGCTCTGCAGGAGCTCTATGTGGACCAGGACCTCATGAACCAGGAGAAAGGTATCCTCTGGGACGAGCTGGCCGCCTGCATCAAGTGGATGCGCCGCAATGCGGATGTGCTGCCGGATACCCACTGGGTAGGCGGCAACCCCTGGGACGGCAAGGATGGCGACATCTACGGCTGGGCCTCCTGGAACAAGAAGAAATGCACCCTCACCCTGCGCAACTCCTCCGCCAAGGAGAAAACCCTGCACACCACCCTGCGCAAGGTGCTGGACGTGCCGCCCTCCGTCAAGGGCAGCGTCACCTTGAAGAGCTCCTTTGCAGATCAGCGCGCCCTGCCCGGCATCATCGGCTCCCCGGTGGATGTGGACAAGGAAATCGATATCACCCTCCAACCCTTCGAGGTCATCGTGATGGAGGGCACGAACAAATAACCCCATGCACCCCGCCACCGCGGGATGCATCAAGGCAAAAGGAAAGGGCTGCCCGGAGCGGTCCGGGCAGCCCTTTCAACAAGCTCAATCAGGCTTACTTCCTGCGGCGCCGGGCGGCAAGAGCGGCAAGGGCCAGCAGGCTCAGCGTGCCCGTGGCGGGTTCCGGGACGTTTCCGGTGAGCCTGAAGTACACGAATTCTTGATTCCGGGCGGCTTCCTCGGCTGCAGCCTGGGCCACCACCTCATCCATCGTGTACTGGCCGAGCACGCTGTGCTGCCCGGAGGCATCCTCGTACTGCAGGGTCACGGCCAGGCTGTCCGCAAACCGGCCATCCTCACCAAGGTCAACCTTAAGCCATTGCACATTGCCCAAATCGCTCATGCCCACCAGGTGAACAAGCAGCCCCTTGTTCTCTCCGGCGCCTTCAATGACAACATTCTGGATGTTATCAAGGGTGAGACTTGCCACTTCTACAGGTTCCTCCAGCTGGGAATGATCGGTATCGGCATAGGTAAGAGGCTTCAGCTGCGCCTCTACGGTCAGCTCGTTTGCCACCAGTGTGGCTGCGCCATTGGCGGTGGAATTGATGCCGAAGGTCACATTCGCCATTTCCAGGCGCGTGCCTTCAGCCAGGTCGATGAGAGATGTATCAACGCGGGCTCCGTCTGCGCCGGTGATGGCCGCCTGCCCCGCCAGAGTCACCTTGTTCATCTTCAAGGTGGTGTCTTCAGACAGGTTGATGCAGGCGTTCTCCAGAGCGGCTCCTTGGACACCGGTGATGGAGACCGCATCCGCCGCAACCGTGCTTTCAAACGTTGCACCGCCGGTGAGCTTAACCACAGAGCTGTCCACCAAGGATGTCACTGTTGCGGCTTGCGCCAGATTGAGACGGCCGCCGAAGTCTGCGCCATTGGCAATCATCAGGGACTTGCCCTCCATAATGTTCACCACACCATCCCCGGCGGCGGATTCCAAGCGCTGGATGCTGTTGGAAGCGTTCACGTTCACCGAGCCGTTGCCAGCCACCTTCGATTCAAACTTCAGGTTGTCCGCCAGGCCTTCCTCGCTGTTCACGTTCACGGTGGTGGTTTTGCCGCCGCTCAGGCGCACCACCATGTTGGCCAGGCCCTCCGTCTTCATCCCCTCTGCCAGGGTGTAGGTCTGGGCGGGCTCGCTGCTGTGATAGCCGCCGAAGGTCAGTGTGGCGTTGTCTCCTTCGCCCTTGATGTCGGCATTGAAGGCAATGTTCGCCGTGCCGGATACCATAGCGTTGCCGTCAATGGTCACGGTGCCGTTGAAGTTCGACACACCGCGCACGGCACCAAAGCCCTCACCCTTCCACGAGCTGCCCGCAGAGGATGCACTGTCGCCATGCAGCACCAAGTTGGCCTGCACTGTGGCATCACCGTTGCCGGCCCAGTACTGGGCCTTCTCTTCCACCACAATCGTGGCTTCTGCGCCGAGGCCGGTCACATTGGTAGAGCGGAAGCGGAACTCGTTCTCGCCGTCGCCCAGCTGAAGCGTTCCCGCAAAGTTCAAGGCGTTCACATTGCCGCCCGTGACAGCGTGATCTCCCAAGTCCACCTGGTTTGTGCCGGCAACCAGCACCACCGTGCCTTTGCCTTCCAAATCGCCCACCAGGCCGGAGGTTGCGTGGCCTGCTATGGAGGTTTCCAACCTGCCTCCCTCATCTACAATGGCCTTGCCGGCATAGTGTTTTTCCTGAGAAGCATTGCTGTAGACAGCGCCTTCCTTCACGTGCAAAACATCCATCTGCGCGGTATGCTCAGTCATATCCACAGAACCGGATTGCACCTCCAGGGTGCCAATGTTCTTGAAGTTCAGGGAGTGTTTATCCGTATCGCTCCAGTTCACTTGAATGGTGCCTTCACCGGAAATTCCACCGGTTACGACCTGATAATCCCGAACCACCACGGTGCCGCCCGCCGCCACCTGAACGTCCTTCACCGAGCTGCCCAAGCCCAGGTTCAGCGTAGCGGATTCCGCAACTGCGACATCCTCCTTCACCGAGCTGCCGCGCACCAGGCTGAGGGTGCCGGCTTCCACGGTGGCAGACTCAACCTGGATTTTGCCGCTCAATTCTGTCGTTTCCTTGCCAACCTGACGGATGGTTTCGGCCTGCACGACATAACTACCACCCGTTACCAGAGCGTACTTTTTCGCATCGTTGTCAAACACCATCTCCTTCACCACCTGGTCGGCATTGATAGCAACACCGGTTGAGTCTGCCGTGTCGTTGAACACCGCCGTTTTGGCCTCATTCAGCAGATTCTCCTGCTGGCCAAAGTTGCTACCATTCCAGTAGCTCTCGCTTGTTTTGCCATCCCACACCTGAATATCCTGGCGGTCTGAGAACGTAACAGACAAGCCTGTGCCTGTATGCGTAAACGCCGCTGTGTAGTAAATCATGGAATCAGTCTCGATGTTTTCAACGCCAGACCAATCTCCTGTACTGAGCTGATATCCCTTGCCTGCCTCCAGGCTGCGCTCCTCGCCAAAATGGACCAGAAGCTGCTGGGTTTGCGTGGCGCTTGTAAGCTGCAAAACATCCCTGCCCTCAGCCTGCGCCAAAGTGGAACCTGAGAACTGAAGTTTACCACCATCAAAGGAAAGGCTGCCGTTCAACTTTGCAGGGGTCTCGCCCGTGCCCGTTACAGCCAAAGTCTGGCCTGTGCCGAGGGAAACCGTCTTGCCATTCATGTCAAGCGTGCCGCCCTGGGCTATGGTGATGTCTCCCGAGATGGTCGGGGATGTGTTGTTGGTAAATGCCAACGTGCCACCATTGACAGTCACGTTCTGCAAATTCACAGTGCTACCACCGCTGAAGTTTTGCGTGCCAGCGCCTTCCTTGACAATGCTGACACCATATTCCCCTTCTGACAAGACGGAGCCGGCGTATGTGAAGGTTTGCTCGCTTTCGGGGGCAATCACCAGCGTGCCATTGCGGGTGGAAGCCTTATCGCTCTCAGCCCCTGCGTACAAGGATGAATCTTCAGTACCCACGAGTCCGCGCACCTGGGTAGTGGCCGTATTGACAGCTAAACTTGCTCCACCAGCCAAATTCACCACACCGTTTGGCATGGCATTCTCTGCCGCCAGCACCAGCGTACCGCCGTTTACGGTCAAAGTCTTGTTGAATGTACCCTCTCCATCCAGCTTCACATAATGCCCCTGTTTTTCCTCCTGTTGAAGATTGGCCACTATATTCCCACCCTGTTCGCCGCTTTGCAGATGGTGGATAATCCAGTCTGCTTTTGAGCCCTCATATTGGTTATTTCGAGGATTACGCCAATCAAAATAGACTGTGGCGATATTCATCTGCAGCGTGTCAAATGTCTTTGTCCCTCTTTCTGCTGATATCTTGATTTCGTGAGTCGTGTTATCAGCCAACTCCACTATGCCACCAAATTCCTGGTTGTCAGATCCCAGTCGCAAGTCGCGTGTCTCTACCCGCAGCGAGCCCGTGTTGGGAATAACTGTTCCGTCTTCGCTCCGGCGATCAGAGATGTTGAATTCAGTGGAAGAGATGGTGTAGTTGGTAAAAAAGATGCCTATAGGCGTAAAGAATTCCGTATCTTGAAGGACAAGTGAAGCGCCATTCTCAATCTCCACTGTGCCGCCAAAATAAATACCACCCTGACTATTTAGGCCTTTCAAGTATGTCTTGTTGTTCTGGAATACGGCCAATCCATTGATATGAAAGCTATTGCCCTGAATCACGCCGCCATTTGAAACAAGGGTAGAGGTAGCAATCATAGAAGAGCCTGCACCAGCAAAGGACATGGTGCCACCATCCAGTGTGACATAGCCAGAAACAGAGGCTGCCGATGAGCCGGAGGCGCTCAGAGTGCCACCAGTATTCACAATAATGTTGCCCTCTGCGCTGTGACCGTTCATGTTCAGGTTGCCGCCCTTCTCAATAATCGTCGTGCCGAACACACCGAGGGAATTGTTGGCACCCAATGCCACATTGCTTCCACTCTTAATCCGCATCTCGTCGTAATTGGCTGTTCCCGCCATGGTCAAGGTGCTGCCATTGGTGGCGGTTACATTGATGGTGCCAGTCTCCACCGATCCGCGCCACGTAACACTCTTGGTAAGGTTAAGGTTAAGCGTTCCCTTACCGGAATCCTTCAAGGCACCGCCGTCCTCAATGGCAAGGTTGTTGATAGATTGGCTATGCCCGTGCAAATCAAGGTAGCCCCCATCCTTAAGGGTTACAGACGCCACGTGGGCAATGGCATCTTCCACCCCCAAGCCCAAGGTAATGTCGCCAACAGGTCGGCACTCCGGCGTAGTGGCGGTTTGATCATATCCGCGCACTTCTACGTCACCGGTTATCTGGGTCTGTGCATCCAGGCGGATTTCCCCGCCGGAATAGGTCTGGCCATCCAATTTCAGACCATTGGTACCATTGACCTGCAATCCCTGCTTCAGGGAAAGGAGGGCAGAGCTGCCGCCAAAACGGTAATCTGCATTTTCAGCCACCTGAATAGTTCCCGTATACTCCTTATATATACTGGTACCGAGCGCCAAGGTTTTGTGGTCGGTCAAGTTCAGCGCCTCCACATTCATGCGGTCCAGCAGCAGCACACCCTTGGAATCCGCTTCAATGCTGCCCAACCCTTGCATCGGGGCCACGCGGTTGGTGTAGTTCAAGGAGAAG
Organism: Akkermansia sp.; assembly: GCA_045641125.1. Taxonomy (GTDB): domain Bacteria; phylum Verrucomicrobiota; class Verrucomicrobiia; order Verrucomicrobiales; family Akkermansiaceae; genus Akkermansia. Next base: position 4,615 of record JAZUGI010000082.1, on the reverse strand, counting down.
GTGGCATGGCCAATCACATCGTCACTGTCATATTTCAAGGTAACACCACCGGCAAAGACAATCTTTCCAGTGAACTCGTCTTTGTTTGCCGTGTTGGTAAGGTATACCGTGCCTTTGGCGTACTCATCGCCAAGTTTAAGCGTATTCTCGCCGGAGAGCACATAGTTCACCACCAGCTCGCCGCCGCCGCCGCCCAGATGCCAGGTATTTCCATCCCACGCCGTCAGCTTTTCCTTGGTTCCTTTCTCACCATACTGTATAACCTCGCCTTCAGCAGCGCCAATGATAAGTTTCTCGTGATTCGCAAGGTTAAATTGTTCGCGGTTCTCCGTCAAGGCCAGAATACCCGTGGAATCGCTGTGGATGTATTTCAGTATGTCCGCATCCTGCATTCCCTCAAACTTCTCACTCACCATGAATCCGGATTCTTCAATCTTCCACTTGTTGGTATCCACGTTGCCCAACGCCTCAAGCGTGCCGAATGTTACCCCGCCGCGCTGAATGACTTTTTCACCGCGGAACTCGAGGTTGTTCCCACTGAGTGTCACGCTACCGCCATATACGCCGGGATCGATAACCAGCTTGCCATCTCCCTTGATAGAATGTTCGTATACCAGCGTGGAATCAACCTTGTCGTTGAATTTAATCTGCATCTCGGCACCGGACTGCAGCTGCACGTCCCCCTTTAAGCCGAAAAATTCGCGATAGTTGTCCGTATTCTTGGCTGTATAGTAGCCCTCCAAGTACTCGTACTGGTGGGTCACGCCCTCGCGCATCACAAAAATGCCACCCTCATTCACGGTCACCAGGCCTTTCAAGCGGGCATGGCTGCCCAGCTCAAAGGTGCCGCCGTTCACGGTCACCGGGGTGGTCATGTCAGCGTAGTGCCAATCATCGTTGTTGACGAGCTTGGCATTGGAAAAAGCCACGCCCTGAGAACCGGGTGCGTGCTGGGTTACCGTTCCTTGCAAGGCCAGCGTGCCGCTCTGCACGGTGATGCCGCTGCCTTCATTGTGCAAATCGGTGTAGATACTGTGCAGGGTGAGCTTGTGCCCATCTGCATCATAGATGAATTGCAGCGCACCTTTGCCCGCCTGATCCTTGAAAGAACCTTCAAAGGTTGCCTGATTATTCCCATCCCATTCGGTTTCTTTCCAGGTAAGGGCAACATTTTCCCCGGCTCCGTTGGTAATTACAGCTTCCTGCGTGAGCGCATGGATGCTGAACATGCCGGCATTGTTCTTAGCAGTTTCGGCAGCCACCAGATTCATAGACTGTCCGTTCATGTCAAGGGTGGCACCACCAAAGCCAAAAGTGAAATCACGGTAAATCTGCTGCGTGTCGTCTATCACCACACGGGTGCCGTTATTGGCCAGCACGTTGTACGCGGCGTAGCCGCCCGTGCGCTGCAGGTAGGTGGTGCCGCTGCCGCCAAGGTTGAGCAGAATGTCGTTGTTGTTGCCCTTTCCCTTGATGTACATGTCACCCTCGCCAATCTTGCGCCACTCGCGGGCGGTGCCGGACTTTCCTGTCAGCTCGACAATCAGGTCCACATTCTTCTCCACCACAAAGCCAGCCGTGTTGAGTTGGCTGTCCCCGTTTTGAGCCTTTATAGTGTAGGACACGCGTGCATTCCCCTCCGTATCAGTGTTCACAAAGCGTGCATAGCCGATACCCGTGTCCACGTTGCCTTCTACGACAACGGAGTGCTCCTGCCCTCCCTTTCCGTTGAACACCAAGTTGTTGGTGTAGAACAAGTCGGCGTAGGTCAAATCTGAATTAAGAAAATCATTCCCGTAGTTGAACCAGTTCAGCTTATCCTTGACGGAGCTCAGGGAATTCCAAGTATTGGTTGTTGAATTGACACCCACATAGTTGAGGGCTTGCTCTTTTCCTTGAATCTCTACAGTGCCAACATAGGGATTGGACTTCACGTTGTTGGTGGGGTCGTAATGCCCCTCTTCAGCCTTGTTTGCCTCACTAATAGTGATGGTTGTACCGGCATCAAGATCAATGTTGACATTAAAGTATTTTTCCGTATTCTTTGCCCATTCACCTGCATAGCGCGCTTGGGACAGCGTAGAGCCGTTAGCAGACTGCATGGCGCCGGAATAAAGGTAGGTTTGGGTTGCTTGGTCGTATATCCAAGTGGGGCTACCAGAGTCGCCAGACTGAATAGCAAAGGGCAAAGGCTGCAGTCTGTCTGTGCCGGCTACGTCGGCCTGCTTCCACCACCGATATGTGGTCAGCACGCTGCCGCTGGTATCCATAATCTGGCGGTAATCAGGAATTTCGCCGTAATGGGCATAATCGCTGGATGAGGAAATCGTCATCAAGCCGCCCACATTGTATGAGTAGGCACCGCCCCAGCGCACGTTTTGGCCATCCTCACCTGTGTGGTACATGGAACCGGAACCGGAGCGGTACCACATCTCCCCCTGATATGAGGAAGCGCGGTTCGTATTGAAATCGTAGGTGGAGACATCCGTGACAATCTTGCTCAAGCGGGTAATCTTGAAATCCGTTTGCGGCACCAGGCGGAAGATGTTCATCTCTTCAAACGGGGCCTTCTCTGCCGTGGAGCCGGACTTGCGGTACTCGATGCCCGCATAATGGATGGCATTGCTGTCCCCAATCTTGGTGGCGGTAAAGGTGGGGTTCTGCACGCCGTTGTGCTCCACGGTGGCCAGGAAATTGTAGCTCACTGCAGCCGCGGGGCCGCTGTCCATACGGCTTTCAAAGCTGATAAGCGGCTGATCTGGCGACTGAAGAATGTTGTATGCGGAAATGCCGGTATCCTTGCTGTAGTAGATGAAAACACCCTCTTCCTCCGCGCGAAGTGCTTTGAGCAAATCATTCACGCCATGCACGGAATACAAGCCGGCGTTGTCGCCAAAGTCGGCATACACGGCTTGGGAAACATAGGTGCTCATGCTGGAGGCGGTGGCGGGTTGCGCCGCAGCCACGGCAAACAGGGCGAACAGCGCCTTTCGGAGAGAGAACGGAAGGTGGAGCTTCATGGTGTCAGATATTTGAGTATGCCTTTTACCTTGTTTGCCGCCCCACGTCAAGCAGGAATCATTCAAAACACCGAAAAACCTTGGCATGGTAAGCAAAAGGCCCGCCTTGGGGGCGGACCTGCGGTGTCATTCCCCGGCACGCGGGGTGGCCCTCTCTCAGGGCCGGTTGCCTTCCCCTGCCCCCCCGTGTCAGGCGGGAGGGCATGGGGAGAGGGGCAAGATTACTTCTTGCCCTTTTGGGCCTTGGCGGCGGCTTTTTTGGCGGCGGGCTTGCCACCGGTGTACTGCTGCCAGTCCTCCAGGATGTTTTTGCCGTTGACGCTGGCGGGGCCATTGTGCATAATCTTGCCTTCCTTGTCCACAATCACGACGTGGGGCGGCAGCGCCAGAATCATGCCGGGGCCCTGGGCATTCACCTTGTCAATCACGGGTACGGCAGCGCCGCGCATCTCGGTATCGGTGGCGGCGGCAAAGGGGGCCTTGTACTTGTCCAGGAAGCCCTGGGCGGCCTTCACGTTGTCCAGGTTGGTGAGGGTCACGAGCATCATCTCCACATCTCCCCGGCGGCGCATCTCCTTGTAAAGCTCCACGTTTCTGGGCATGGCGTGGAGGCAATGCGTGCAGCCGGAGGTGGAGAAGAGGAAGATGAAGTACTTTGCGTCCAGGTTGGGCTTGGCGGTGGTGTAGCACTTGACCTTGGCGAGGGCGCGGCCCATGGGGGAATTCGCCTTGGTTTTCTTGCCTTTGCCCTTTTTGGCCTTGCCGGCATCCTTGCTCTCCGCCTGGGCGGCCGGGGAGTCATTGGTGGATTCCTCCGCAACAGCGGTGGAGACGGACCATGCCGCCAGGCACGGAATCAGCAGGGATGCAAAGAGACTTGCGCGTTTCATGGGCGGCAGCATACAGTTTTTGCTCCCCGCTGTCAATTCTTCTTCCCGCATTGAAAAAAAAGGCGCGATGGAGCGGCGGGGAAAAACGTGGACAGGGCGCGGGCAGCGCGGTAGATGCCATCCTCCCCGCCTTTCCCGAAAATTCTCAATCCCAAATTCCGGTTTCCCCTTGCATTCCACGGCCAAGGGCGTATACTGGAGCCATATATGAAAGCTCTCGTCAAAACAAAGGCTGAGAAGGGGCTCGAACTGATGGACGTACCCATGCCCGAAGTCGGACCTAACGATGTTCTCGTCAAGATTTACAAGACCGCCATTTGCGGCACGGATATGCATATCTGGAACTGGGACCCCTGGGCCCAGCAGACCATTCCCATCGGCATGCACGTGGGCCACGAGTACTGCGGCATCATTGAGAAGGTGGGCGCTGCCGTAACCGCCTACAAGCCCGGTCAGGTGGTCTCCGGTGAGGGCCACATTGTGTGCGGCACCTGCCGCAACTGCCGCCGCGGCCAGTTCCACCTCTGCCCGAACACCCTGGGCGTGGGCGTGAACCGCCCCGGCTGCTTCGCGGAGTACCTCTCCATCCCCCAGAGCAACATTGTGCCCATCCACCCGGATATGCCCATGGAGATTGCCTCTATCCTGGACCCCCTGGGCAACGCCACCCACACCGCCCTCTCCTGGGATTTGGTGGGTGAGGAC
>JAZUGI010000081.1:0-17902 GCA_045641125.1 Akkermansia sp. | reverse complement strand
TGGTAGGGGTCCCACACCACTTCCTCGGAGAAGACCACCTCGCCGTTCACCACGGCTGCCGCCTTGCGGTCGGAGCCGCCCAGGTCGAAGCCGATGCGGTAGCCGTCCAGGTTGCGGCCCAGGGAGACGGAGGAGGATTTCTCTTCCGGCAGGTCTGCTGCGGAAGCCACCTTCACGATGGTGAAGTGCTGGCCGTAGACGCTGTTCTCGTAGTCCCAGTCGAACTCGCGGGAACCGCCCTCGCGGTAGATGTCCGCCAGCATGTCGGCAATGGCGTCGTCGCCGGCCACCATGAGCGTGCAGCCGCCCTTCATCCAGAGCAGGAACTTCACGATACGCTCCACATAGGTGCGGTTGAGCGCCACGTTATCGCCCTCATGCGGCAGAACCATTCCGCTCCAGCGGAAGCAGGTGCCGTCCAGGCGGGTCATGGCCATATCCAGTCGGTGGGAACCGGGCGTGGCCGCCACCTTCTCCTGGTAGGCGCGCGTCCACAGCACGGGTGCAACAAAGTCGGGATCGAGTACGGGAATGAATTTGGGTGTCAGTTTCATAATGATAAAGCGTTGCCCCCTTTTACCATAAACGCAGCGGGTGGACAAGCTAATTCCGCACCCGTTAAAGGGCGCGCGCATTCATCGTTCAGCATCGGTCTCTATGAAACCATGCACCTGCGGTGGAACATACCCGGTTGTACATTTCATGAAGCCCCCATGACAACAGGAAGGTAATCACTACGCCAGAAAGTGTGAACAGCAGGGTAACTGTATAGTCGTGATGGAGTCTGGAAATTAAATCACAGTGGAACATGATGCTCCTCAGCACCCTGAGAACTAAAATGTGAGTCAAGTAAATCAAAAAAGACACTTCCCCGAATTTGGCGACTACCCAGTGGAGCCTCATGTTTTTCAGCTGAGCGAAAAGAATGAACAGCAGTCCCGAAAGAACGAAGGTCGAAGGCTGCAAGTACCCTTCAATATGAGGATATATATTCTCATTTTGGGATATGAAGAAGTATGTTCTCACCACCAAAAGGGCACCAACAACAAGAGCACTCCATAATACACATTTGGCAGACGGCAAAAGCTTGTTCTTTTCCAAATTCATCAGGAACATACCCAACCAGAAATATCCCAGCCACGATACAGCGCTAAGCGGATGCAGCAGATTCCACATATGAAGGCAGTGCTCGCAAAAGAACAACGCCATGAACGCCGCACTCAGCACCCCTTGAACAAGCAAGGAAGTTCGTTGACGAAGGTACACCAAGAAGGGAACCATAAGGTACAAGCCGGGGAGCATGCAGATGTACCAAAGGGGAATGGCTGCACCATAACCATACCAAATGCAAAATTGCTGCAACATGCTAAACAAACCTTCCTCCCCATGAATGAAGTGCATCGGGTGATTCGTGTACAGGCAAAAATAAATCAGAAACATGAAGGCTGAAAGGGGAAACAGCTTCTTGATGCTGTGCCAGTAGAACGCCCATGCGTTTCTGTTTTTGTCTCTATTCAGAATGAAAGCTCCGCTAATCATCACGAAAAGCGGTACGGCGGGGAAGACAATCGTGTAGATAACGGCCGTGCACCACTGGGCATCGGCCCCGGCACCGGCAGGCAGAAATGTTGCGTGGTTTACAATCACGAACAATGCGCAAAGGGCACGCAATGCGTCAAGGCCTCCGTGCCTCGTGCGGCGCGGAGACGTTTCTACTATGGCTCCCTCCGTGGCATTCGTAGTTTCCAACTCTGACATTTTGCCCGAAACGTATACTTTTTTTTTCACAAAAAGCAGTCAAGCCATTTTATTATCATTGGCATGCGGAGCGACTTTTCCCGCGCAGGGCGGTGCACAGCACGCCGATGAGCAGCACGATGCCGCTGAAGAGCATGCCCACCACCACGGGCAGCATATCGTGGATGTCCTTGGGGGTGATACCGGAGCTATCCGCCAACCATTGCACGAGGGAGGAATCCTGCGGCACGGGGAGGGCAGCCAGGGCGCCGAGGGTGGCAATGACCATGGAGGCCAGCACCCAGGGGGTGGTGAAGTGGCGTGAGAGCGAGCTGCGGCTCAGGAAGATGGCGAGCGTGAGCGGGAACACCACGCCGCCGCCGCGCAGGGCCATGGAGAGGTAGTTCAGCCACAGGCTGGATCCCTGCCATTGCCACAGGCAGAATCCCGCCACCAGGAGGGCCACCACCACCATGCCGAGGCGGTTGGCCATCATGATGGCGCGGTCGGATTTCACGCCGAAGAGGTCTCCCACGATATCGCGTGAGAACATGGTGCTCACGGCCAGGGCCTGCACGGCGGCGGAGCTGATGATGCAGAGGGCCAGGCCGCCCAGCGCAATGCCGCCCACCCAGGAAGGCACCAGCGAGGAGTCCAGAAGGAACATGGGCATCACCAGGGAGGCCTGTGCGGGCGATTCCAGCATCTCCGGATGGTGCTCACCCATGTACATGCCGATGAAGCAGGCCATGAGGCCCACGGGAATGGTGAAGAGCGCGCCCAGGTATGCGCCGCGGGAGGCGGTGCGGGCGTCCGATGCGGAATAGAGGCCCTGAATGTACATCTGCGCGGTGATGGTGCCCACCACGGTGGCGGCAATGTAGCTGAAGCCGTACATGCCGCCCTTGTTGAACACGCCCTTCTCCGCGAACATGGCGGTCATGCCGTTCCAGGCGGAGCTGCCGTCGTGGTAGTGGTAGAGGGCAATGGCGGTGGCGGCCAGCAGCGCGGTGAAGAGCACGGCCACCTTCAGCACACCGCTGAAGCTGGAGCCCTTCTGCCCGCCGAAGGTGATGTAGGCCACCATGAGCAGCACCAGGATGCCGGCACCGGCTGCGGGCGGCACCCCCATCAGCGAGCAAATCAAGTGGGAGCCGGGCAGCACGCTGCCGGAGCAGGCAAAGAAGATGCCGCAGCAGGTGATGATGCTGGCCACGGGCGCGGCCACGCGGCCGAAGTTGAGCCCCAGGAACTGGGGCACGGTCTCCAGCTCGCTCTCGCGCAGCTTGCGGGCGTAGAAGATGCCCATGAGCACCATGCCGATGCCCATGCCCAGCGTGAAGTACCACGCCACCAGGCCATCGTACGCGGCGGTGGTGGCGGTTCCCACGGTGGCGGCGCCGCCCAGCGCGGAGCCCGCAAAGGCCCCGGCTATCATGAGCGGGCCGGATTTTCTGCCCGCCAGGCTGAACCCGGCGGCACCCGTCTGTTTCCCGGCATACAAAATGCCGGCCACGATCACCACCAGGATGGTCAGCAGCAGGCATATCCAATGGATTGTTGTAAGTTCTGCCATAGGTATAAGGGGTTAATCTTCCGGTTCCGCGCCCTTGGCGAAGAGCTCGTACGCAATGGAATCCTCAATCTCCACTTCCGCAAACTCGCCCACCGGCAGCGCCGAATCCACATGGATGGCCGCATCCACATCCGGCGCATCCCAGGGGCCGCGCGCCAGCCCCGGCGCGTCCACCAGCACCCGCAGGCGCCGGCCCGCCATCTGCTGGCCAATGTCGTCCGCAATCCCGGCCATGAGCATGGAGAGCTCGTTGGCGCGGCGCTTCCTGGTGGCGTGGTGCACCTGCGCGGGCATCTTGGCGGCCAAGGTTCCCTCCTCCTTGGAGTAGGGGAATACGCCAGCGCGCTCGAATCGGAACTCGCGGATGAAATCGCGCAGCTCGGCGTGGTCCTCCTCGGTCTCTCCGGGCAGGCCGCTGATGAAGGTGGTGCGGATGCCTATTCCCGGCACGGCCTTGCGGATATCCCGCAGCAGGCGGCGGATGTAGGCACCGTCCGTCTTGCGGCGCATGGATTCCAGCAAGTGGTCGGAGATGTGCTGCAGCGGAATATCGATGTACTTCACCACCTTCTCGCATTCTGCGAAGGCGGCTATGAGCTCCTTGTTCCAGTGCGCGGGGTGCGTGTAGAGCACGCGCACCCAGAAATCACCCGGCAGCGCATTGATGGCGCGCAGCAGCCCCGCCAGCGAGTCCCCGTTGCGGGAATCCACGCCGTAGTAGGTGGTATCCTGGGCAATGAGGTTGATTTCCTTCACGCCCAGCTTGAGCCAGTGGCGCACTTCCTTGAGGACGTTCTGCATGGAGCGGCTGCGGTGGCCGCCGCGGATGCGCGGAATGGCGCAGTACGCGCAGGCGTGGTTGCACCCCTCCGCTATCTTCACATACGCATAGTGCGGCGGGGAGATGAGCGCGCGCGGCTGCCCGAAATCCGGCACCAGCTTGGATACCTTGGTGGTGTACACCTTCTCCTGCGCGCCAGCCTGGCAGCGCGCGGCTATCTCCGCAATCTCGCCGATGCGGTCCACACCGATAAAGCAGTCCGCCTCCGGGATGAGCTTGGGCAGCTGCGCGGCATAGCGCTGGGACAGGCACCCGCACACCAGGATCTTTTGCTTGGCGGGGGTATCCCCGGCCTCTCTCGCGCGCACGGCCTCAAAGATGGTATCAATAGCCTCCTGCTTGGCGGGATCGATAAAGGCGCAGGTGTTGATGACGAGGATGTCCGCCTTGTTGCGGGCCACCTCCCTATAACCGGCCTCCTGCAGGATGCCGGACATGATTTCCGAGTCCACTTGGTTCTTGGCGCAACCAAGGGAGACAAGAGCGTAACGCTTCCCCATGGCCCTATCCTAACATTTTCCCGCACCACCTGTGAAGCATTTTCACCGCACGGGCGGAAATATCCTCAAAAATCCCCGCACAAACGCCGTGAAACAGGCCCGCATGCCGCCCTGCTTCCTTGACTTTGCGCCCGGATTGTGCTATATGGGAAGCTTCCGTTTTCCGGGCGCGTTCACAAAAAAATCGTCTTTTTTTCATTTTTTTTGTACAAAAGGGAGAATTCCTGCTTAATAGGGGTAGAAACATGAAACGGAACATCTTCATCTCCTTCTTCTGTACCGCCTCCCTTGCGGCTGCAGCCCAAGAATCCGCTGAAAACCTTTTCAAACAAGCGGATAATGCCGTCTGCCGCCACAACTTCCAGAAGGCGGAAGGCGGGAACGCCGATGGCCACACCCCTCAGGACTTGGGCCAAGACTGCCAAGCGGTCAACCGGCCCGAACAACTCGATGCCGCATTGAATTACGAGACGGTGGATGACCTGTTCGCGCGGGCGGAAGAGGCATTCCACGACAAGCGGTATCAAACGGCGGCGGAGCTCTACCGCCAGGCTGCGGATAGGGGATACGCCCGCGCGCAGGCGGAACTGGCGTTTTGCTATGAGGGGGGCTTTGGTGTGCCGGAAGATACCGCCCTGGCGGTTCGTTGGTACGCCAGGGCGGCGGAACAAGGCGACCGCTATGCCCTGAATGAGCTCATCAATTTCTACCAGACAGGCTACCCCGTGCAGAGAAACGCGGCCAAGGCCGTGCAGTGGTTCCACAAGGCGGAGCAAATGGGGTTCCGGCATGAAGGGAGCATCTCCGGCAATGGAGACCTCAAAAGCTATAGCGTCTGCCTGCTCCGTCTCCCCGCCGGAACGGACCCGCAAGATGTTTTTATGGGAGTTTTCCGAGAAACCATCTGCTACCGGTACGGGGCAAACGTTCCCGATGACCACGCCAAGGCACTGGAATGGTTTAAGAATGCCGTGCAGCAGGGCACGGTGGATGTGAAGGCCCCGGATGAATACGGCGAAACCTACCTGCACTGGGCTGCCAACGACGGCAACGCGGACCTATGCCGCTTCCTGCTGGAGCACGGCGCAAATCCCAACGCCTATGCCGGAGACCAGGGTGAGACGCCCCTGCACTGGGCTGCTGAGGCAGGGCACGCGGACGTCTGCAAACTCCTGCTGGACCACGGTGCCCAGGTGGATGCCAGATCCGCGGAATATAAGCCGACTCCCCTGATGGAGGCTGCAAAGGCCGGACACGTGGACGTATGCAAGGTCCTGCTGGACCACGGCGCGGATATCGAAGACTCCACCGGCCGCAGCATACTGGAGAAACCGCTGTTCGCAGCCGCGCAATACGGTCGGGCATACGTTTGCGAACTGTTGCTGGAGCGCGGCGCAAGGCTGGATGCCACGAATGAATATGGCGAGACAGCCCTCCACTATGCGGCGCAGACCGGCCGTACGGAAACAGCCAAGCTCCTGCTGGAGCACGGCGCAGATGTCCATGCCAAGGATTGTAACGGTGCCACGGCGCTGTTCAGTGCCGCCCGACAGGGCTATGCGGATTGCTGCAGGCTTCTTCTGGACTGCGGGGCCAACGCTAAGGACACGGACAAGGACGGCGAAGGCACCCTGATGTGGGCTGCCGTGGGCGGCAACAGCGAATGTTTCATGCTGCTTCTGGAACACGGCGCGGAGGCAACGGAGGGCATGCTGTTCAAGGCGGCACGCGGCGGCAGCCCGGAAATTTGCCGTTACCTGCTGGAGCGCGGGGCGGATGTAAACGCCAGGTCCGAGGACGGCTTTTCTCCCCTCCACTATGCGGTGTGGGAACGCCGCACGGAAACAGCCAGGCTGCTGCTGGAGCGCGGCGCAGACATCCATGCCAAGGACCAGAAGGGCGACACCCCCTTGGACTGGGCAAACGCCCACGCCACCTTCAAGCTGCTGCTGGAGCACGGGGCAGATATCAACGCCAGGGATGAACACGGCCAAACCCTCCTGCACCGGCGGGCAGGCCGCTTGGATGCAGACGAGTGCAAGTTTCTGCTGGAACAGGGCGCCGATATCAACGCCAAGGATAAAAACGGCCAAACGCCCCTGCACATAGCGGCTGCAAAGGAGGACATGTGCGATGCCGACATTTCCTCCGCCAGATGCTGCAAGGTGTTGCTGGACCACCGCGCGGATGTGCTGGCCACGGACAACGAGGGCCGCACCGCGCGGGAACTGGCCAAGGAAAAGGGTGTTGCACGCCTGATTGGGCAGCGTGTAGCGGCGCTGCACAGGAGCTCAATATCCCCCAAGGACGGCAGCCAGGGCGGTTGGGGTTCTTCCACGCTGCTCCAAGCGGCTGCGGAGGGCAACGCCGGGCTGTGCAAACGCCTGCTGGAAAAAGGTGCAAGCACCCTTGACCGCGACCTCTCCCAATGGACTCCCCTGCACTGGGCTGCGGAAAACGGTTCCGTGGCCTGCTGCAAGCTTCTGCTGGATAGCGGAGCAAACGCCAACGCGGAAGCCCTTTACAACCAGAGCCCCCTGCACTGGGCCGCCAAGATGGATTACCCGGGCATCTGCAGGCTCCTGCTGGAACACGGTGCCAAAGTGGATGCCGGGGACGAGTTCGGCGAGACTCCCCTGCACTGGGCTGCGGAAAACGGCAGCGCCGCTTCCTGCAGGGTGCTGCTGGAGCACGGGGCGAAAGTAGATGCCCAGACGAAATTCACCAAGCAAACGCCCCTGCACACAGCCGCAGCATACGGCTTTGTGGAATGCTGCAAGGTGTTGCTGGAATACGGCGCAAATCCCAAGGCCAAGAATGTCTGCGGGAGCACCCCCTTGGACGCTGACGGCAGCAGCAGAACCTATCTGTTGCTCAAATACAGGTAAACGGGCGGCACCGGGGAGTGAAACGGCGGCGTTTCACTATCCGGCTGTTGACCGATTGAATTCCGCTCAGGGACGTGCGTTGCGGATGTAGAGAAAGATATCGTCCAGCTCCTTGGCATCCGCGCCCTCGTCCCGGATACGCCCCTCTTCGGTGGAGAGGGTGTCCATGAGCTTGTCGTACTGCTCCTTGAACTTGTCATCCAACTTGATGGGCCCGGGGTCGGCCTTGGGATCCCTGGCGCTGCCCATGGCGGTATTGCCGCTGCCGCCGGCACCATAGAGCTTCTTGATCTGGTTGAGGGCCTTGACGGCGCCCTTGTTGTCGTGGATGGCCTTGACGATGCTGAGGGCCTTCTTCTGGCGCTTCATGAAAGCCTTGCCATCTGCCTTGGCGGCCTTGGCGGTGAGACGGTCGTTCTTGGCATCGCTATCTGCGCTGGCCATGGGGGCAGCGGCCACCAGGGCGGCCAGGGCAAGTACGGGGATGAGGTACGTTTTCATGGATGGGAGGGAGAGGGAGGATTTATCTGGCAGCGTCTACGATTTTCTGCAGCGGGGCGGCATCATAGGCCTCCGCCCACTTGCGGAGCTCCTTGCCGGTGTAGGAGGAGAGGCCGTCCGCCGTGAGCTGGCGTGCCAGCACGGGAGCGGGAATGAGCATGCAGAGGAAATCGGCATCCGCCTCGTAGCCGGGTTTCACCTCGCCGCTACGGGTCATGACCACCCCGTCACAGGGGCTCATGGAATTGAGCTCGATGATGGCCTTGGCCAGCTCATCTTGCCCGATACTGAAATCTGCTGCCATACGCGCACCTTATAGCACAGCGGGAGCGCACCTTTCAAGCCAAAAAAGCGGAAATCACAGCACAAGGGCCATGAGGAGCATGCCGGAAATCACGCCGCCGATGGAAAGATGGTGGTGCCCCCAGCGTTCGGCCATGGGCAGGAGTTCATCAAAGGAGATGTACACCATGATGCCCGCCACAATGCAGAACAGCACGGCCAGGAGGGTGGGCGTGAGGAAGGGCAAAAGGACGAGCATGGCCACGAGGGCACCGACGGGTTCCGCCAAGCCGGAGAGGGTGGCCCCCCAGAAGGCGCGCTTGCGGCTGCCGGTGCCGAACATGAGCGGCAGCGCCACGGCAATGCCCTCCGGGATGTTGTGGATGGACACGGCGAAGGCCACGGAGAGGGCGGTTCCGGGGTTGTCGAACGCGGAGGCCATGGTGGCGATACCCTCCGGGAAGTTGTGGATGGCGATGGCGGCGGCAAAGAGCATGGCGGAACGCCGCACGCCGGATTGAGAGGAGTATTCACCCGTGGGGCTGGCGGCGTCCAAGTCTCCCGCCGTGCGGATTTCATGCGGGTTCTCGTCTTCCGGAACGAGGTAGTCGATGGCGCCGGCGAGCAGCATGCCGCCAAAGAACGCCGCAATGGTAATCCACTTGCCGCTGCCCTGCTCCAGGAAGTTGCCAGCCTCCGGCAGCAGCTCCATGAAGGAGATGTACACCATCACCCCGGCGCTGGCGCCCAGCGCGTAGGTGAGCACGCGGGTGTCCGTGCGTTTCAGGAACAGCGCTACGGCGGCGCCGATGCAGGTGCTCATTCCCGCGAAGAGGGAAAGCAGCAGGCCGAGCATCAAATCTTGGCTGGTGGGCTCCATGGTAAGGCGTGGTTATGGTTGGGGATGCCCGCCCTGCCCTGTGTTCTCCGCCTGCTCGCGGAGTTGGCGGAGGTATTCCAGGCGCTCGGAGATGCGCAGCTCCATGCCGTTGCGGGTGGGGTGATAGTAGACGCGGCCCTCCGGCAGGTATGCCTGCGGCACAAAGTGGTCCTCCCCGAAATCATGGGCGTACTTGTATTCGGTGTCCTCCTCCGCCACGCCGCGGAGCTTGGCGAGCTTCTTGCGGGTGGGGGTGGAGAGGTGCGGGGGCACGGCGAGGGTGCGGCCCTCCTGCACGTCCTTCATGGCGGCGCCGAGCGCGGCGTATGCGGAGTTGCTCTTGGGGGCGGTGGCCAGGTAGGCGGTGGCGTGGGCCAGCGGGATGCGCCCTTCCGGCATGCCCACCATCTCCACGGCGCGCGCGGCATCCAGTGCCACGCGCAGCGCGTTGGAATCCGCCAGGCCTATGTCCTCACTGGCGCAGATGACGATGCGGCGGGCGATGAAGCGGGGGTCCTCCCCGGCGTTGAGCATGGTGGCCAGCCAGTAGAGGGCGGCATCCGGATCACTGCCGCGCATGGATTTGATGAAGGCGGAGATGGTGTCGTAGTGGCCGTCTCCCATGCGGTCGTACTTGACGGCCTTCTTCTGGATGGATTCCTCCGCCACGGAGAGGTCGATGCAGATGCGGCCGTTTTCCGCGGGCGGGGTGGAAAGGGCGGCCACCTCCAGCGCGGTGAGGGCCTTGCGGGCATCGCCATCCGCCTTGAGCGCCATGTGGGAGAACGCATCGTCCGTGATATCCAGCGGCATCTTGCCCAGCCCGCGCTCGGCATCTGCAGCGGCGCGGCGCATGAGGGCAATGATTTCATCATCCGGCACGGGCTCCAGCGGGAAAATCTGGGAGCGGGAGAGCATGGCGGAGTTGATGGCGAAGAAGGGGTTCTCCGTGGTGGCGCCGATGAAGCGTACCGTGCCGCGCTCCAGGTGGGGCAGCAGCACATCCTGCTGCGCCTTGTTGAAGCGGTGCAGCTCATCCACAAAGAGGATGGTCTTCTGGCCGTGCAGGGCCTGGCGGGTGCGCGCCTCCGCAATCTTCTCCAGCACGTCTCCCTTGCCGGACTCCACGCCGTTGAGCATCACGAAATACGCGCTGGTGCAGCGGGCAATCACATAGGCGAGCGTGGTCTTGCCCACGCCGGGCGGGCCGTAGAAGATGAGCGAGGAGAAGCGGTCCGTCTCTATGGCGCGGCGCAGGAGCTTGCCGGGAGCCAGCAGGTGCCTCTGGCCCGCCACCTCCTCCAGGGTTTCCGGGCGCATGCGCGCGGCCAGCGGCATATCCTGTGACGGGGCGGCCTTCTGCTCCTGGCTGCTGCCGTGCGGTGTAAAGAGGTCTGCCATGGGATGCGGGAAGGTTGTCACTTATATGCGCGGGGCGGTGGTTCGCAGCTCGCGCAGGATGGCGTTGTGGCGCTCCTGCAGGGGGTGCAGCTTCTCCACATACTCCTGCACGCGGTGGCCGGCCACGGCGTACAGGCGGCGGTAGGCCCCCACGCGGGAAACCACCATGTTGCGCACCAGGGTGGGCATGAGCTCGTGCATGGCTCCGTCCAGCGTTTCCGCCTCCCGCGTGATACTGCGGCCCAGCTCCGCCAGCGCGCGCATGTGGCGCCACGCGCCGCACAGCCACACCAGCAGCATGAAACCGAGCATCCACAGCGCAAACGTATCGAATCCCAGCACTCCGCACAGCCCGGCAAGCGAGAGGAACACGCACAGCATGGTGTGCATGCCCTGCATCCAGCCCAAGTGGGCGGTGAATCCCGTATCCAGCGAGCTGCGGATGCGAAGGTTGGCGAAGGGCTGGTAGAGCTCGTGCTCCAGCTGGCGGCGCAGGCGGTTGAGCTCCGCCTCCAGCACATCCTGCGGGAATTCGCTGATCTCGCACTCGATGGCCTCTTTCATGCGCGGGCGCACGCTGCGCCAGTGGGCTTGGCAGGACGAGACGAAGCGGGTGTCCGACTCCTTCTGCTTGTCGATGATACCCTTGCAGATGAGGCGGTAGAGGGAGGTTTCCGCGCCTGCACCCATTTCCTCCAGCTGCATGAGGGCCACGGGGGAGAGCACGCGGCCGAAACTGCGGCGCAGCTTGCGCAGCAGGGCGGGCAACACGCTCTTGGGCACGGTGGAGTAGTCTGCCGCGCACTCATCCACACCATCAAGCTGGTGGGAGAGGAAGGTGTTGATTTCGTTTTCGATGCTGCCCAGGAAGCCCCGCTCATCGCGCATGGCGGCGGTGCGGGCGTTGATGATGCCGGACTGGCGGGTCATGAGGCGGCCCGTGGCCTCCAGGGCATTGCGGATGGCACGGCGGGCACCCTCCGGGGAATCCAGCGTTTCCTGCACGCGGGTAACGAACATCTCCACCCCCTGCTCCGAGGTGGGGCACACGTTGCACACCAGCACCACCAGGCGCAGGCGTTCACGGCACATCTCGCGGATGCGCGCGGAGAGGACCAGGGCTTCCGCAGCCGGTATCTTGTCGGTAAAGGTGAGCGCCACCAGCACGTTGGCCACGGCATTGATGGGCAACTGCTCCAGCACGGCCCAAGCGGGGGACTGCTCGCCGTTGCGGGCATCCACCACCACCACGGCGGCATCACTGCCGGGCAGCAGGCGCAGCAGTTCCTCCTGCACCTCCTGCTCCGCGCAGTTCCCGGTATCCACAAACTCGATACCCTGCAGCTCATTGAGGGGCAGGAAGCGGGAACGCTCGGTATCGCCGTCGTCGTTGCCGTAGCGCCAGCGCAGGTAGGGGGATTCCTGCTGGCGGCCGGAGCGGATAACGGGCAGCCCGGCAACGTAGGACAGCAGGGAGGTCTTGCCGCAGCGCTCACCGCCCATCACAATCACGCGGCGGTCGCCCTCCATGGCGGCCAAGGCCTGCTGCACGGCCTCCAGCTGGGGCTGCATGGAATCATCCCCTATCACGCCGTACATTTCCATGGCCTGCTGCGCCCAATAGCGCACCAGGCTCTCCTGTACTCTGTGACTGCGTTTGAGCATATCGGCGTCTCGGCATTATATCCTGCCTCACGCGGCATGTCCAGCAAATAGGCCGTTGCGCTCAATACGTGGAGTAGGGAAGCGGGTCCGGGGCGGGGGCGGGAACCTTGCGCACCGGCTTTTTCCTGGCGGGAGCCTTGCGCGCTGCGGCTTTCGCGGGCGTGGCCTTGGGCTTGGCCGCGGTGGCGGCCGGAGCTGCAGGCACTATGGCGTTGGGGTCCGCCTTCGGGAAGGCGTGGGGGTAGAATTTCATGGCGCGCGGCAGGGCTGCGGCAATGCCCTCCCGCGTGGGGCGCACGCCGGCATCTCCATCAAAGTTGACGGCGCGGCGGAAGATGTTGTGGTCGTTGCCGAAAACCATGTAACGGTGGACGAGGAGCGGGTTTTCCCCGCACTCCACCTTGGCCTCCTCCACGGTGAAGGCGGCCTGGTACGCGGAGCCGGAGAGGGTATCCAGCATGGGGGGCGTGTTGTAGCCGCCGGGGTAGCAGTAGGTGGAGCAGTTGCCGAAGAGCTTGAGCAGCGTGGTGCGGGAATCCAGCAGCTCTACCTGCAGCTGATGCTTGTACGGCTCGGATTCCATGGCGTAGCGCTTCCACTTCTTGGGGTAGAGGTGGTTGACGGAGTGGCTGCCGATGGTGGCTCCGCAACGCATCATGGCGCGCAGCTGCTGCTGGGTCATAGAGTCCCCCTGCACATCAATGTAGGTGGTGTAGAGGAACATGGTGAAGGGGTATCCGTAGGCGCGCAGCACGGGGAAGGCATCCGTGTACACGCTCTTCCAGCCGTCGTCTATGGTGATGAGCACACAGCGCTCCGGCAGGCAGCGCGTACCGTTGAGCCACTCCAGGAAATCCTGCATGGTGATGACGCTCAGGCCCGCATCCTTGATGTACTGCATCTGCTGGCAGAAATCGGAGGTGCGCATGCGCATTTCCGTGATGGGTTTGGTATTGCTGAAATTGTGATAACCGAGCACGGCCACGCGGGTTTGCTCACGCGGCACGAGCGGCGCGGTGAAACGGCTGGTCACCCAGTCGCCATCCGGCGTGCGGCGGCCCAGGTTCTCGTAGAGCGGCTGCACGGCGGGGTAGGCCTCCTGCCCGGCAATGGGTGCGGCCACGGGCTCCGGGGTCACTTCCTCCACTTCCTCTGCCACATCGTCGTCTGCAAAGGTGGGCATGGCGGGTTGCTGCTGAACGACTGGCTGGGGT
Source organism: Akkermansia sp. (assembly GCA_045641125.1). GTDB lineage: Bacteria > Verrucomicrobiota > Verrucomicrobiia > Verrucomicrobiales > Akkermansiaceae > Akkermansia. Next base: position 4,417 of record JAZUGI010000081.1, on the reverse strand, counting down.
TCGGGCCGGGGTTGGGGTTGGGGTTGCGGCTCCGGTTGAACGGCGGGTTCCGGCTCCGTGCGGGGGGCGGGCACCACGGTTTCAATGGGCACCAGCAGGCTGTCCTGCTTGTCGCGTGAGACGGGTTCCGGTTCCGGCGCGGGTTCCTCCTGCGGTTGGGAAGCGGTGGCGGGAGAGCCGCCCACCGCCTGGTGGAACGTGTCGTCGTCTTTCACCATGCAGCGGTACTGCGCATAGGGCTGGGTGTTGCGGGAGGCGTGGCCGCCCTGCGAAGTGAAGGCCACGCGGATGCCGTAGTTGGGCAGCGCACCGGCCAGGTGCTCATCTGCCGTGCCGTGCGGGTAGGAGAAGGCGCGGCAGGTACCGAAAGCCGCGGCGATCGTACGCGTGGAGTTGCCGATTTCATGCTCCACGAGCTGGGAAAAGTCATCCCCGCCGGAAAGGGCGGCAAACTGCCACTCGTAGCTGCCGGGGCGCGTAACGGTATGGCTGCCGATTTCCGCGCCGTTCATGGCCATTTCCTGCAGCTGCGCCAGGGTGGCGCGCTCCGGGTCGCCCTCGGCAAAGTTGCGGCCGTCCACAAAGACGACGTATGCGAAATGGTGCTTCTTGAGGATGGGATAGGCCACCTCGTACGCGCCGCGGTCGGCCTCGTCGAGCGTGATGAGCACGCTGCCGGAGGGCAGCATGCGGCGCCCTTCCCGCCAATCAATGTAGCTTTGCAGGGAGATGGGGTGCAGGCCACTGCTCTGCAGGTAGTCCATCTGGCGTGCGAATTGCTCTGCACTCATGCCTTCCGCGCCGCCGTCCTTGGAAAAATGGCCGTAGCCCAGCACCACCGGTGCCTTCACCTCCGCCGCTTCCGCCGCCACCGGCTGCGGCGCAGGTGCGGGCTGCGGGGCGGGAAGCGCCGCCGGGGTCTCCACCGGCGCGGGGGCAGGGATATCCGCAGGCTCTTCCGGCAGGGGGCGCAAATCAGGAACATCCCAACCGGGGAGGGATTCGCGGGCCAGCCCGCGCGGTGCCGCCTGCACCTGCAGGGCGAACATTACCACCATCACCGCGACCAAGGGCTGTCTCCTATTTTTCATGCGCGTAATTATACGCCGCATCCCCCCGTTTTCAAGTCGAATGTTAAGAAAAGTGAATAAAATGTTGCCTATGGGGGGACGGTGGTGGTAGAATGGGGGGAGAGATGCATACGCCCTACGCCACCATAACCATCATAGCCGTTCTTGCCTTGGCAAGCTGCGACGGCAAGGGCTCCCGCCGCGCGCGCGCCTACACCGGGCAGAGTGCGCACTGGGACCAGGGAGCCATCCCGGTTTCCATGCAATGCGCGGCGTGCCACCCGAAGCAGTTCGAAGACTGGGCCGGCAGCGACCACGCTTGGGCCATGCGCAACATCAGCTCCAAGCTGGATGCCGCCGCCTTCCAAGGACAAACGCAGAAGGCCCACGGAGAAACGGTGCATTTTCTCACTCGTCCGAACGGCACCCCCTACCTGAAAGTGGAGGCGGAGGGCCGCGAACCGGCGGAGTTCGAGGCCGCCTTCGCCATCGGCAAGGTGCCGCTGGTGCAGTACCTGGTTCGCGGAAAGGATGGCGGCTACCAGGTGACCAGCGCGGCGTGGGATTCCGGCGAGCGCGGGCGCGATGGGCTGCGTACCAGCGACAAAGAGCACGGCAGCCAGTGGTTTGATGTCTTCCGGGACGACGCGCGCCAACGCCACAACGGCATGGGCGAGCGCCAGGCCGGGGAATGGGGCCACTGGCAGGGACGCGGCATGAACTGGGATTCCCAGTGCGCCTGGTGCCACACCTCCGGGTTCCACAAGAACTACGACCCCCAGACCGACCGCTATGCCGCCGAGTGGCAGGAGCCCGGCGTCACCTGCATCCAGTGCCACAAGGTGGCGGACAAGCCAGCGGCGGACGGCTGCCTGGTGGCACCCGCAGACCGCAAGCTCTCCCCCATGCGCGCGCACGACAACTGCGCCTCCTGCCACGCGCGAAGGGAGGAACTGGACGACAAATTCACTGCGGGCGACCGCTTTGACGACCATTTCCGCGTGGAGCTGCCGCGCGTGCCCGGCGTGTTCTACCCGAACGGCATCCAGCGCGACGAGGACTACTGCGAAACGGGCTTCCGCCTGAGCCGCATGGGCATGCGCGGCGTCACCTGCATGGAATGCCATGATGCCCACACCGGCGCCCTGCTCTACCCGGCGGAGAACAACGAGCTCTGCCTGCGCTGCCATGCCGAACACCAGAAGGTCAACGGCGTGGAGGCCCCCTACGTGGACCGCAAGGACACCTTCACCTGCCCCGCCGGAACCAAGGGGCACATGTGCGTGGAATGCCACATGCCGGAGAGCACCTACATGGGGCGCGACCCGCGGCGCGACCACACCCTGCTGCCGCCGGACCCCCGCCTGAGCCAGGAGATAGGCACGCCCAACGCCTGCGTGATGTGCCACCAGGGCAAGGACAACGAATGGGCCGCCCAAGCCGTGGAGAAGAGATACGGCAAGGTCTCCTGGCTGGAGGGCTACCGCCCGCGTTTCCGCGCCGTGGCCCACGCCATGGACGGCAAGTACAACCAGGAGGAAATGCTGGCAGCCTACGCCAAGGAGGAGAACCCCGCCTGGCGCGCCACCATGCTCGGCCTGCTCTCCCAGATGCCCATTACCCCCGCCGTGGAGCAGATTGCCGAGAAGGCCACCAGGGACGCCAGCCCCATGGTGCGCGCCGCTGCGGCAGACCTGCTGGGAGCGGTGGGCAAATGCCCGGAAAGCCTGCTCAAGGATTCCTGCCGCTCCGTGCGCCACGCGGCTGTGCGCGCCCTTGCGCCCTCATTGCCGCAGGGCTCCCCGCCCATGGGCGAGTACGAGGAAACCCTGCGCCTGCAGGCGGACCAGCCCGCAGGGGCCATGCAGCTTGCCCAGCTGGCTCTCATCCGCCGCGACAACGCCGCAGCAGAGATTCAGTACAAGCGCGCCATTGCCCTGGACCCCGCATCCACCGTGCCGCGCCTGGACTACGCCGTGTTCCTGGACCGCATGAACCGCCCCGTGGAGGCGCTGCAGCAGATGCTGGACTGCGCCGCCGCCCACCCGCAGGATGCAGAGGTGCAGTACCGCCTGGCGCTCGTCCTGGCAGAGGTGGGGCAGCGGGAGGCCGCACGCCACGCAGCCAACAAGGCCGTTGAACTCAACCCCCAACACCGGGAGGCCGCTCAGCTCCTGCGCGCCCTGCAACCGTAAGACATGGAATTCGACAACAACACCATCATCATCGCATCGGTAATCGGGGGCGTCCTGGTTGCCATCCTGCTCTTCTGCCTGCTCAAGGGCGTGATGCGCATGCTCATCCTCGCGCTGGGAATCGCCCTGGCCGTGGCATCGTGGATTTTCTTCTACAAGAACGGGCTCACCTTCCTCTCGCTCGTCATGCCCTCCCCGCATCCGTGGATGGTGCATGTGCTCGCCTGGGGAGTGGCCCTCTTCATCCTGGCAGTCACCATCCACGGCATGCGCTGGTGCTCCCATGTGCTCACCCTGCACCGCAACGGCGGTGCCACCGGCGTGCTCACCACCATCTTCATGTGCCTGCTCGTGCTGTGGCTCACCACCATCGGAATCTCCTACTACGGGGATGTCTGCCGCATTGCATACTACCATGATTTGGCAGAGGCCCAGATGGGGCGCGCAGAGCAACCCGCCCTACCCTTCTTCACCCGCGCCAAGGATGCCATACGCTCCAGCAAGCTCACCTCCTGGCTGGAATGCATAGACCCCTTGGAAAACCCGGCCCAGACCAACCTGGCCTGCCTGGTGGCCTTCGGCTGCACGCTGGATGAGCCCACCTGCATCAGCTTCTACCAGGTCCAGCTCGCCAACCGCGGCATCCCCCACCCCTACCGCCTGCTGGATCTGTTCCGCGATCCCGGCCTGCGCACCATGGTGCAGGAGGAAAGCTACGTCTCCCTGCTGGAGAACGAGCGGCTCACCACCTTCCTCCAGTTCAAGGACTCGGAGGAACATTTCCGCAACATCCTGTAGAGCGCGTGGTGCATGTGTGGCGCCCCAAGCGGGCAATGCACCCAGTGGATACTGTTTTCAATATGGGCGGCGGTGTGCTTGCTTCGCTTCCAATGCCGATATTAAAGCTGGTTGTCGTTGATAAGTACTCCGTGCCACGTCTCCGAAAAAGAGCAAATAACGAGTTTCATCTCAGCAGCCAATGCGCCCAGTCCAAAGCACAGAAGAGCCGATGCCGATAAAAGCGACGGTGGAAGATACCACTGTAACAGGAATGTCTACCACAAAGAGAAGCGCTGCTGCGGGGTAGGCAAGAATAGCGGATGGACCAACATGGGCATCTGTTTGTACCAACAAATCCCCATACTTGCCATC
>JAZUGI010000080.1:0-68670 GCA_045641125.1 Akkermansia sp. | reverse complement strand
ACGCCCGTACACGGCATAACCGCCAATGAGAAGCAATGCACACAGAATGAAGACAAAAAGACCGGTCATGGTTTGGAATTGACGGGGCGGGTATACGCCCGCCCCGCAAAAAAATCAAGAACTATTTACACCATGAAAGGGAAAGGCACTCTCAGCCAATCTCCATGATGGTGGTGAAGCCTACGGTTTCGAAGAGCTTTTTGATGTGGGGGCGGCAGTTGACAATGCGCATGGTTCCCCCCGCCTTGTTGATGGCGGTTTGGGTTTGCAGGAAAACGCGGAGCCCGGCGGAAGAGACGTAATCCACCTCCTTGAGGTCGATGATGAGTTCGGAGGCGTCCTCCACATGGATATTGGCGGCGAACTGGGGAGCGGTCACGGTATCGATGCGGCCGGAGATGGCGTATTTCACGCAGGAATCCTGGCGGGAACAATTGATGCTGAGCGGGGAGGTCATGGAGGGAAGGTAATTTAGGGATTCAGGTATTCAAGCCCCTCTGAAACGCCGAGTGAAAGCACCCCGGCCAGTACGAGAGAAACGGCGGCGTATTGCGCGGCGGAGAGGCGTTCGTTCAAGCAGCGGCGGGATGCCGCCACCGTGACAATGCCGAACGCCGCCACGATGGGGGCCGTGTACAGGGGCTGGGCGGCCATGGCAAACACGTAGCCCGCCTGCGCCGCGCACTCCAGTGCCCCGGCCTTGTGAAAGGGGGTGGCAGAGCGCTGCAGCGGGTTGTATGCGCGCCCCGTTCTCACAAGCAGGATGCACCAGGCTCCCAGGCCGATGGCGGAAAAGGTGAGCGCGTAGAGCAGCAGGTAGTCCACGCGGCCCATGCCCACGCCAATCTCCCCGCCCAGAATGGCTCCGCACAAAAAGGTGTCGAACGCATCCACCAGGCAGAACACCAGCGGGAAGAGGAAAGCCAGGGCCCCACCCGCACGCTTGCCTCCGGAAGCTGCCGCAAGCGCGCGCCGGTGCTGGATCACGGCAAGCCACACCACGCCGGCAACAACGGCGGCGGTGGCGCAAAGATCCAGGAGCCCCACCTCCTGCCAAAGGGAACCGAGCTTGCCCATGCAGGCGAACCACAGGATGAACAGGAGCGGAGGAAAGGCCCCGGCCGCATTCTCCAAAGGGGCAAAGACGGAGGCATTCAGGTAGCGGTAGCCGATGTTGGCAACGAGCATGGCGAGCCCGTACACCAGCGGGATGAAGAAGAAGAACCTGTATTGGGCGGCCAGGCGGTGCAGCGGAAGCCCGCTCTCGGAAAAGGGCAGGCAGATGCACGCCAGCACGGCCATGGCCAGGCCCAGGCACACGGCAATGCGCAGCGGGGCGTGTGCCGGCTCCGCATCCGTGCCGGATTTCAGGTAAATCTCCTCCCATCCCCAGGCCAGGGTGGCGGCTATGGCAAGCAGCAACCACATATCACGTTTCCTCCCGCAGTTGGTGTGCTTTCAGAAGCTCCTGCACGGAATCCTGCGCATCCGCGCTGCAAAGGCCTGAAACCATGCCCTGCAGCAGGGCTTTGAAGCGTTCCATGCCAGCGGCGGTGTAGCGGTCCGCATCGTAATCCAGCAGCAGTTGCGGTTCCCCGTCGTCATCTATGATGAATTCAACGTCCAGCACGTTTTGCCCACGCGCATCCGCCGGTTCGGCATCCAGCACGCGCTCGTAAAGGTCCGACCATTCACCGCCGATTTGGCGCAGGTCGTCTTGGTAGAAGACGCATGCCAAGTCGTTGTCCGGTGCGGAGAAGCGGTGCAGGGTGTAGGGGTGCGCGCGGTGGGCGATGCCTTGCGCCACCTGGTCTCGCACGTCCCCGTAGAGGGCGCCCAGGGTCATGGGCGTGGAAAAATCCGCAGCCAGGGGGCAATCCTGGAGCAGACAACCCACGGTGGCGCTTTCCGCCGCGTTGCCGCGTCCGTGGTAGGTCCAGGTGAGCATCACGCGCGGGTGGCGGTTGTAGGCGGCGGTGGCCAGCAGCACGGCGGTGTCGAAAAAGACGTTGCGGGAAACACCGTGGCGCTCGCAATGCGCGTTCAATGCGGCGGTATTGATGGAGAGCGGCTCCTGCAGGATTCCCTGACGGGCCTGCGTGGTATCCTGGTCCGTCTGCGGCCGCAGGCGCATGTCCTCCAGCTTGCCGTAGCGTTGCTCGAAATAGCGGCGTGCCTCCGCCGCAGCGGGGGAGGACGGTTCCGCGCTGCGGCGCTGCATGGTGGCGGGACCGGGGTCCGGCTGCAGGGGGAGCCCCCTGTATGCGCGGTCGATGCTCACGGAGATGATTTTGATGGAGGTGCCGTCCACCAGGGCATGGTGGAAATCCATGAAGAGGTAGACCGCCTTTTCCGTGCGGAAGACTCGGCTGCGGAAAAGCGGTGCGCCAAAAAGCGTGAAGGGCTGCACCAAGGCATCTGCGGGGGCCAGCGCCCGGCTGCGCTCCAGCAGGCTTTCCTCTGAAATATCCTCCACCTCCGTGGGGGTGAAGGTTTCCGGGCGGTACGCCTGGCAGGGTGCGCCGCCCTGCTGCTCAAAGACGGAAAGGAGCGCGGGATGGTGGCGCACGGCTGTGTCAACGGCATGAGCCAGGCGGTGGGCATCCGCGTTCATCTCCACCAGGCAGGGCAGGTTGTACATGGTGGTGCCGGGGGTGGCGCGCTCCCGCTCCAGCATGTAGAGCTGCATCTCGTTGAGCGGCACGGGTGCGGTGATATCGGCGTCTTTCTCTTCCTCTGCCGGCAATGCCTGCAAGATGCGGCGCGGCGTGCGCTCGCGGAACACGGTGGAGGCGTCCAGCGCTTCCAGACCCGGCGTGCATACCAGCTCCAGCGTGCGCAGGGAATCCCCGCCCAGCAGGTAGAAGTCGTCATCCATCCCCACGCGCTCCGTTTCCAGCACCTCCGCCATGGTGGAGCAGAGAAGTCGTTCCGTTTCCGTTTGCGGGGCGGCATACGGCGCGTGTGTGCCGGCATGTTCAGGGACGGGCTCCGGCAGGCGGGATTCGTCCAGCTTGTCGTGCGCGTTGAACGGTATCGCGTCTATGCGGATATAGAAGGCGGGAACCATGTAATCCGGCAGGGAGCGCAGCAGGCGCTCGCGCAGGGCGGCGGGATTCACCTGCACATCTGCCGTGAAATAGGCGCAAAGGCGCGGCGGGGTGCCCTTCGGCCGCACGGCCACCCAGTCTATGCCTAATTCGCGGCGCAGCGCGGCTTCCACCTCGGCGGGCTCAATGCGGTTGCCGCCGATTTTAACCATGGCATCCTTGCGGCCGCGCACCTCGTAGTCACCGTCTGCGTTCAGCACGGCCAAGTCCCGCGTGTGGAACAGGCCGCCGTGCAAGGCCTGTTCCGTTTCCTGCGGCAGGTTGATGTAGCCACGGAAATAGGGGGTGGGGATGCAGAGTTCGCCTTCTTCTCCGTCCGGTACGGGCGTCCCGTCCTCCGCCAGCAGGGAGATGCAGCCGCCGAATGCGGGCTTGCCGATGGGGGTGTTGGCAAGCCTGCGTGGCACGCGGTAGGTGGATATCATGAAAAAGCTCTCGCTGGAGGCGTAGACGTTCACCACGCACGGCCCCTCCTTGAAGAAACCGTGGGCGGCCTCCCCGGAGATGAGAAGGTATTCCATGCACGGCGGCAGCCCCGGCAGCAGCACGGCCAGGGACGTGGGCATGGATGCGTGCGTGATGCGCCGCTCGCGGAAATAATCCGCCATGCGCGGCGGGTTCTGCACCACGCTGCGCGGCATCACGCACATGGTGCAGTGCCACCGGATACAGAAGAGCCATATCATGACGAAGGCCACGAAATGCGCGGGCGGAACCGCCCCGTAGCGCGCCCCGCGGTGCAGGATGGGTTTGCTGTCCAGAAGCAGGGAATCCGCGCAGGCTGCCAGGTTGCCGTATTCGTGCAGCACGCCCTTGGGTCGCCCGGTGGAGCCGGAGGTGTACACCGCGTACGCTGCATCATGGTCATCTGGCACGGCGTAGCCGGGCGTGGGGGGGCAGGCGGCAATTTCCCGCCACGCGGCACCGTCTATCACCGCGCGGCAGGCGCAGTCCCGCGCAATGGTCTCCACGCGCTCCGGGGCGGTGTCGTCTCCCACGATGGTGGCCGCCGCCCCCGCTTTCCACACACCGAGGATGGCTATGCAGGGGTGCGCCCCGTGCGGTAGGTGGATGAGCACCATGTCCTCCCGCCCGATGCCGCGGCCCCGCAGCCAGGTGAGCACGCGGGCGGAGAAATCATCCACCTGCTGCACGGTGTAGCCCTGCGGTGTCCCGCCATCTTCCAGGATGGAAAAATCCGGATCATCCGCAAGCAGTTTTCCCCATCTGTCCAGAAAGCAGGGCATGGCGCTACAATCAGAAGAGGACTCTTATGTTCACGGTAAGCGCCGTGGCGCGTTTCATGGGCGAGTACTGCACGCCGTGCCGCCTCTTCCCCCAGTCGTGCAGCAAGTTGGTGACACCGACGAGCACGCCCAGGTGGTCGTTGAACTGGTAGCCGGCAGTGATGCAGGAATAGGCGGCGAACACCTGGCCGGTGGAGGTTTCGTGCTCGGCGTAGAGCTGCCACTGCAACCCCGTGCTTTCACCCACTTTGGCGTAGGCTCCCAGCTCGTAATGGAAGACGGGGTCGTTGTAGCGCCCCATGGTCACGGGGGTGTCCATCATGAAGCGCAGCTGGGTGGTGATGCCCACGGACTCGAAGCGGTGGGAGTAGTATGTGTTGAGGGTATACCCGCCTTCCGTGGAGTCGCCGATGGTGCGCGACATTCCGTAGTATCCCTCAAGACCGTAGGCATCATTGTCGCCAAAGGTGTGAAAGTACCACACGCCGGTGAAGGCGCTCTGCTCACGCATGTGGAAGCGGAGGGAATCACCGTCGAAGTAGAGGCGGTGTTTGTACCAGTATTCGGTGGCGCCTGCGCAGAGCGTCCATTCTTCCCCCAAGCCGTAGTAGAACGCCTGCCAGAGACAATTGTAGTCCAGCTTGTAATTCTTGTAGCGGACAGCGGCGCGGACCAGGTTGGTTTCGGAAAAGAACTCGTGTTTCTCCGGGCCGTAGTTCGGGTTGATGATTGAGTCGTCCGCGCCTGCCACGCTTGTGCCGAGTACGGCTGCAAGCAAGCCGGCGCACATGTAAGGCAACACCTTCATGATTCCGAACGGGGATTAGTCTCTGGAGCGGCCGTCATCCCAGCCGGAGCGCTGCTGGCGGCGCTGCTGCTGCTGCGCCTTGGCTTTCTCTGCGGCTTCCCGTTGGCGGCGTGCCTTTTCCTCCGCCTCCTGGGCGGCGGCAGCCTCCTCGTCTATCACCTCGATATCCTGCACCTCCTCGTCCTCGCCCGCAGCCTTGCCGGAAAGCTTGTCCGTCTTTTCCTCCAGCGCCTTTTTCATGCTGGGGCGCACCCGCTCAAAGAAGGAGCGCACAATGGCTGCAGCCATGTGGCCGCCGGATATGCGCTGGTGCGGCAGCCCCTCGTACAGGGCGGCGTACGCAAAGCGCGGATTGTCTGCCGGGATGAAGCCCGCGAACCAGGCAAGGCGGCAGTCGTCGGAGGGCTTGCCCCACTGGGCGGTTCCGGTCTTGCCCGCGTTGGAAACATAACTGAGGGCTGCGCGGTGGCCCGTGCCGCCGGCCACCACGGCGCGCATGCCCTTGCGCACCACTTCCAGGGCGGAGGTGTATTCCTTCAGGGAATTTTCCGCGCCAGGCTGGAACTGGTACACCACGTTGCCGCGGGAATCCAGCACTTGGCGCACCAGTTGCAGGCGCGGCAGGTAGGTGCCGTTCGCAATACCGGCAACGGCATGCGCCACTTGCAGCGGCGTGGCCAGGATGGCTCCCTGGCCGATAGCCATGTTGGCGAAGTCGCCGGTGGCGTAGCCGCGCCCGTAGTTGCGCTGCATCCACGTTTCATCCGGCACGTTGCCCGCTTTGTCCGCCAGCGGCAACCCCGTGGTGCGTCCGTAGCCGAAACGGCGCGCAGACTCGCAAAGGCGGGAGCCCAGGCGCGGCGTGCGCGTGGCGGCAATCTGGTACATGAAGGGGTTGTTGGAAAGCTGGATGGCACCCACGCAGTCCAAATCTCCCACGAACTTGCTGGCATTGCGGAATTCGTGATTGCCGATGCGGATGGACCACGGGCAGTAGATGCGCGTGTTCTCCTTGATGATGCCGTAGCGCAGGGCGGATGCCACCGTGATGGTCTTGAAGGTGGAAGCCGGGGGATAGACACCTGCAAAGGCTCGCGACACCAGCGGCGTGTTCTTGTCGTTGCGCAGCTTGTCGTAATCCTCCTGGGAAATGGAGGGAATGAAGGCGTTGGGGTCGAAATTGGGAACGGAGGCGAGCACCAGAACCTCTCCGGTGTTGACATCCACCAGCACAAAGGCCCCGCGGCCGCGGGTGTTCTTGCGCAGGGCCTCTTCTGCGGCGCGCTGCCACTCCAGGTTGAGTGTGGTCACCACGGTGCCGCCGGGCTTGGGTTTCACCTGCAGCTCGTCGAGGATTTTCTTGCCCTGTTCATCGAACATGAGACGCCAAATGCCGGGCTGCCCGGTGAGCTGTTTGTCGAAGTACTTCTCCAAGCCGGAGCGGCCTTCCTGGCGGGCGAAAATGGGATCGTTGTGGTTGATGGGCCCGGTGGGCAGCTTGGCGCTGGCTCCGGTGTAGCCCAGGATGTGGCAGGCAGACTGCTTGGCGGGATAGTTGCGGATATAGAGGGCGGTGAGCTGGCCGCACTTGATTTTCTCGATCTTTGCGCGCAGGGGGGCCACTTCGCTTTCCCGCAGGATGGGCCCGATGGGCAGGCGCAGCCAGCGGCGGTGCCGGTAGTGGTCGATGAGCTGCGCATCCGTCTTTTCCGCCACCTTGATGCCAAGCTTGGTGAACTCCGCCATCACGCGGCGTCCCGCCGCCACGATGGCGCCGTCGCTCTCGTCCTCCAGCTGGTTGAAGAGAATGGCCGGCTGGTACGCCACCTCGGAGGTGGCCATCACTTCGCCGTTGCGGTCCGTAATCATCCCGCGCGGTCCCGGCACCGTGAGCGACATGGTGCGCGCGTTGCGCCGCGTGCCCGCGTACGCCACGCGCGAGGGGTCGGGGGAGGAGACATCCAGCACCTCGGAGGTGTCCTTGAGGGGCATCCCTTGTTCGGCGTTGGGATTCTCCGCTTCCTGCACGTTCACTCCGGTGGGGGTGTTCGGGTCTGCCGTGCGCTCGTAGTCGTCGGCCTGTCCCACACCTTCCTGAATGGAGGGCACGCGGTCCTCGCCGCCCAACTTCACCGTTTCCACGGTTTCCTCCACCTCATCGGCGGAAACCTCCTCGGCCGTGTCGTCGTTTGCCATTTGGGCGTGCGGCGCCGCCTGGACCGGTACGGACATTGCCGCAGCCGCCAAAACCGCTATTAGCCTGGTACGGAGCATCACGCGGCTATTGTATCCAATTGCACCCGCCATGTAAAGAACGAACAGGGGATGTACTGATGCCCAATGGTAAAGGGTGAACGGTACTTCCGCTACAGCCTGTGTGTCCTGGCGGCGGGAGCGGTGCCGGGAGCGGGGCGGTCCAGTTCATCCAGCAGGGCGGTGGCGAAGGAGCCGACGGTGGAGGCGCGGCGCGCGGCGCGCAGGCCGGCGTCTCCCAGAATGCAGGAGGTGGCCACGGCGGCATCCAGAGCATTGGGGGAGCATGCCAGGCATGCGGCGCAGAGCGCGCCCATGGCGCAGCCCACGCCGGCCACGCGGGTCATGAGGGGATGCCCGCTGCGGATGGCGTACAGGGAGCCGCCGTCCGTCACGTAATCCACCTCACCGGTGACGAGTACCACGGCTTGAGTGCTGTCGGCTAGTTCCTGTGCGGCCTGCACGGCGTCTGCGCTGGAGGCGGTGGAATCCGTACCGCGGGAAGTGGCCGAGTACCCGGCGAGGGCCAGGATTTCCGAAGCGTTGCCGCGGATGATGGCGGGGCTGCGCTTGAGAAGGTCCCTGCAAATGGCCGTGCGGAAGTTCAAAATGCCCACGGCCACGGGGTCCAGCACCCAGGGTATGCCGCGCAGTTGCGCGGCGGCGGCCACATCCAGCATGTGGGTGGCCTGGGCAGCGGAAAGCGTGCCCACGTTGAGCAGCACGCCGCCGCACCCCGCATCCATGAGGTTTTCCGCCTCATCGCGGTCTTTGAGCATGACGGGGGCAGCCCCCACGGCCAAGAGCATGTTGGCGGTGATGCCCTGGGCCACACTGTTGGTCATGGAGAGCACCAGGGGGTGCGTGGCGCGGATTTCCGCCAGCACCTTGGCCGCCAGGCGGCGCATCTGCGGCAAATCTGTATTCATGGCTCGGAGAAGGCTTGCAGGATTTCCGCGGCAGCGGCGGCGGGATCCGGTGCCCCGCAGATGGCGGAAACCACGGCCACGCCATCGCAGCGGCCTGCGGCGCGGATTTCACGCGCGCGGGCAGCGTTGATGCCGCCGATGGCCACAAGCGGCACCGGGCAGAGCGCGGACAGGCGGGCCCAGCCCTCCGCGCCCACGGCGGGAGCGGCATCCCCCTTGGTGACGGTGGGGAACACGGGGCCGCAACCCACATAGTCCACCAGGCTTGTATCCACGGCGTGCATCTCATCCGCATTGCTCACGGAGAGACCGAGCATCATTCCGCGGCCGATGAGGCGGCGCACCTGCGCGGGCGGCATATCTTGCTGGCCCACGTGCACGCCGTCCGCCTCCACCTCCAGGGCAAGGCGGACATCGTTGTTGACGATGAAGGGAATGCCGGTCTCCCTGGTGAGCTTGCGGAGTTGCGCGGCCTCCTGCAGCATGGTGGCGGGGTCTGCATGCTCACGGCGGTACTGCACCACGGTGGCACCGCCGCAGATGGCGCGGCGCACGGTTTCCTGCAGGCCGCAGCTGCAGCGTTCGGGGGCATCGGTCACCAAGTAGAGGCGCAGGCAATCTGGAAGCGTCTGCATGGCGGCAATCAATCAAACTTCATGGGTGTGTACCCGGGCATGCCGTATTCCAGGATGATGGCGCACTCGGTCTCCACGCCCTCCATCTCCTGCTTGAGGAGCTCGCGCTTCATGTCCACAATGCTCTTGTTGCGCTCCAGTACGGCATCCGCGCTATCAACGGGCGAGCTGCGCACAAACTCCATGCGCTTGGCCATGTAGCTCTGCCAGTGCTTGTACTCGTCCACACTGTTGCGCAGGGCTTCAATCTTGCTCTTGTGCTCACGCATATCCGCCTCCACCTTTTTCTGGGCGATGGCGTAGCGTTCCTGTCCTTCTCGGAAGCGGCGCCAGGTGGTGAGCCGCGTATCCAGCGTGTAGCTGATGCTGAGGTTGAGGCGCGTATCCTTGCTGCTCAGGAAAGTACCGGAGTACATGCCGCCGCTGGAGCTGAAAAGCGAGGGGCTGTACAGGCTGGTGTTGATGGTGGGCAGGTACTGCAGGGCAATACTGTACTGCTCCATGCGCGCACGCTCCAGATCCAGCACGAACTTGAGCAGCACGAGCGGGTCCAGGCGGTCCAGGCGGTTGCGGTAGTCGTTCCAGTTGATGCGCGGCATCGTCTCCGGCAGGATGTTCCAGCGCGCATCCGCATTGCCCAGGATTTTGGCCACGTTCTGGTGGTAGTCCAAATCCTCCTTCACGTATTCACCGGAGGTTGCCGGCGCTTTGCCGTCCGCTCCCGGCAGCTGGCCGTCCAGTGCGCGTTGGCGCATGGAAATTTCACGCTTGCGGACGGCTTGGTAAAGCTTGGAGACAGTCTCGCGCTCCACACCCTCCATGGATTTCACGGCGGCAAAGGCGCTCACCTTGTTGGCGTACACGCGGTACGGCAGCTGCGTGAGCGTGGGCAGGAAGAAGTTGACGTTGAAGTTGTTTGTCAGGTCGTTCCCGTTCCACTGGCGTGAGAGGTCCTCCAGGCTCTTGGACATGTAGGCATAGTAGGAGACGGAGGGAATGAGGTCCGTATACACGCGCAGGGTCTCGCGGTCCGCATGCTTGATGTTGTTTCGGGCGGACAAGATCTCCGTGTTGTTGGCGCGCATCATTGCGATGGCCTGGTTCCAGGAGATGGTGCGCTCCGGCAGTTTGTCCCACGTGGTGATTTTGGCGTAGCGGGCCTCCATTTTGGCGGAAGCCTTCTCAATGCGCTTGGAGAGGCTGCAGCCCGCCAGGGCCACGGCCACCGCCGCCAGTGCTGCACACGCCATCGTTCTCACGCGCCCCATCATATCAAAACTTTGCATTTTTGTCCACCGCCCCGGTGTGTATGACGTGGGTGGACCCTATGCCTGCACGGTGATGCGGGGGGTGATGATGCAGCGGTGGTAGGTGCCGGGCTGCACATGGGTGCGTGGCCAGACGATGCAGTCGTCCAGCACGCAGCCGGCGGGGATATGGGCATCCCGGCCCACGGTGCAGTCCTCCCCCAGCTCGGCGGTGGCGGCAATCACGGCGGTGGGGTGGATGCGCTCGCGGGATTCGGCCTGCAGCATGGCATCCAGGTAGGTTTGCGGGGAGCCGAGCTCCCGCCAGTTGGCCCAGTCGCACACGCAGCCGCCCACCTTGCCTTGGCGGATGAGCTCCAGCCAGGTGGGCACCACGGAGAATTTTTCCTCGTCGGCGGGGAAAAGGTCGAACACCTGCGGTTCCATGATATACATTCCGGCGAATTGGTATTCCCCGGCATCCACGCCGAGGGCGTGGCGCATATCGGTCACCTTCCCTGTGGCGGGGTTGAACCCCACGTTTTTCTTGCCGTCCACACTGCGCAGGGCCAGCGTGACCAGGTTGCCGCCCTCGCGGTGGGCGGCCAGCAGGTCCGCCACGGGGATATCCGTCCAGATATCGCCGTTGTGCACCAGCAGCGGGGCGGCGGGGTCTGCAAGCAGGGGGCGGATTTTCTTCACGCCGCCGCCGGAATCCAGCGGTTCGTCCTCATGGCTGAACTGCACGGGGCAGCCGCGGTAGGAGACCTCCGGGAACGCGCGCTCCCACATGAGCGGCAGGCAGGAGATGTTCACAATGAAGCTCTCCACCCCGCAGCGCATGAAGTGGTCCATGGTGTGGTGGATGAGCGGCTTTTGGAAAACGGGCATCAGCGGCTTGGGCAGGATGCTGGTGAGCGGTGCCAACCGCGTGCCGAGCCCGGCTCCCAGGATGAAGGCTTGCATGGCGTGATGGGTGAACGGGTTAGGATTCCTCCTTCTCGCGGTTGCGCTTGTAGAGGAAGGAACAGACCAGGGCAACGGCCACCACAAGGCAGACGGCAGCCACCACGGGAGCCACCACGGCCAGTACGGAGCCGGCCGCGGCGCAGCCGTTCTCCACGGTGGCCACCACGCAGTTGCCGATACCGGCGGTGGTGGCGGTGCTGGCGGCGCGCAGGGTGGCGGCCCCGGCTTTCACGGCACCGGCGGCACCGCCCCCGGCCACCACGCCCAGCCCCCACTGCAGTGCGGGCGGCATGTCCACCAGCAGGCCGCCCACCAAGATGGTGCCGGCCACCACGGCCAGCGGGCCGTGGATGGTATCCAGGAAGTTGTCCACCACCGGAATGTAGTAGGCCGCGATTTCCACCAGGGTGGCCACACCCAGGCACACGAGCCCCAGGTCCGTGGCGGTCCAGGCCAGCGCCGGCGTGGCGTGGAGCTCACAGAAGCGCACGGCCACACCCACAACGAACAGGGGGACGAAGATGCGGAACCCGCACGCGGCGGACAGGGAGATGCCCATGACAAGGGCAATGGCGATATGTGTATAGTCCATGATGTTTACCAGAGGTTGGGAAGGTTGAGTTTGATGGCGCAAACGCCCATGACCAGGTTGGCCACGGCGTGCATAAGGATGACGGGGACGAGCTGGCGCGTGCGCACCACTACCAGATAGGCGAGCGAGCCGTACAGAAAGGCCCCGGCGTAGTCCGCGGGGTTGTGCACCAGCATGAATGCCAGCGTAACCACAGGATAGGAGAGCCAGCTGCCCTTGCCGAGCGGTACGCGCTGCGGTTCCTCGCGGTTGATGCACCAGCGCATCAGGTACCCGCGCCAGAAGAATTCCTCAATCAGCGGCACAATGAGCACCGCGCGCGCGAAGCGCAGCGCATATGCCGCACAGGTGCCCGCCGAACCCGCACCGAACACCGCTTCCGGGCAGAAGCCGCCCTCCTGCGGCATCCAGCCGGCCACATACGGCACCAGCCACAGCGCAATGCCGAGCACGCCCGCAAGCGCGCCCCACACGCAGCTACCCGCGCGGCAGGCCCATCCCACGCGCCGCCGCACACGCCAAAGGTACGCCGCGCACACCAGCACCTGCAGCGCGTACACCGGAAGCTCCGGCATGCGCTGCCACCAGGCGGCGGAGGGGTGGTCCCACTTCACGCTGCCTTCCACCACCCACAGCAGCAGGTTGAAACCCAGGAAAACAATGAACGGCACCGCGTAGGTGCGGAACAGGGCGCTCTCTCCCCCTTTGGCGGGCTGGGTATGTGCGTGGTCTGTCTCCGGGGCACACATGGCGCGGCTGTGGGGTTGGGGGGTGGATGGAGGGGATGGCGGATCAGCCCTGCAGCTTGTCGCAGAAGCGCGCCATCTTGTCGCACGCCTCCTCCAGCAGGGAGAACGCCGTGGCGTAGCAGCAGCGCAGGTAGCCCTCTCCGCACTGGCCGAAAGCCGTGCCGGGAACCGCGGCCACGCGCGCATCCTTCAGCAGGCGCAGTGCGAATTCCTTGGAGCTGATGCCGAAACGCTTCACGCTCGGGAAGGTGTAGAACGCGCCGCCCGGCAGGTGGCAGTCCATGCCCATCTCGTTGAAGCGCTTCACGATGTAATCGCGGCGCATGTGGTAGCTGTCGCGCATCTCGTGCATGGCGGGGGTGCCGCTCTGCAGGGCCTCGATGGCGGCTTCCTGGGCCGTGATGGTGGGGCAGATCATCGTGTAGGAGTGGATCTTGACCATCTGGTCGATGAGCTCGCGCGGGCCGCAGGCATAGCCCAGGCGGAACCCGGTCATGGCGAAGGCCTTGGAGAACCCGTGCAGCAGCAGGGTGCGCTCCTTCATGCCCGGCAGGCTTGCAATGCTCGTGTGAGGCTCGCCGTCGTAGCGCAGCTCGGAATAGATTTCATCCGTGAGCACAAACAAATCATGCTTCACGCAGATTTCTGCAATGCGCTCCAGCGTGGCGCGCGGGGCGATGGACCCCGTGGGGTTGGTGGGGAAGTTGAGCATCAGCACCTTCGTCTTGGGCGTGATGGCGGCCTCCAGCTTGGCCGGGTTGAGCGCAAACAGATCGTCTATGCTCGTTTCCACCGGCGTGGACACGCCGTACGCCAGCTTCACGGAGGGCGCGTAGCTTACATAGCAGGGCTCGTGGTAGAGCACCTCGTCCCCCGGATTGAGCAGGCAGCGCAGCGCGAGGTCGATTGCCTCGCTCACGCCCACCGTGGGAAGGATTTCTCCGATGGGGTCGTAGGAGACATGGAAGAAGTTTTCCACGTAGGCGGCAATGGCACGGCGCAGGCTTTCCAGGCCGTAGTTGCTGGTGTAGGTGGTGTGGCCCTTCTCCAGGGAGAAGATGGCGGCCTCGCGGATGTTCCACGGGGTGACGAAATCCGGTTCGCCGACGCCGAGGGAGATGATATCCTTGCTGCCGGTGACGAGATCGAAGAATTCGCGGATGCCGGAGCGGGGCAGGTCCACGACCTGGTTGGAGAGCATGCGGTCCCAGTTCATGGCTTACGGGGCAACGCTGATACGTTCATCTGATTCCGCCTCCTCGAAAAGGAGCCCGTTCTGCTTGTAGGTCTTCAAGCGGAAATGCGTGGCGGTGGAAAGCACGCCGTCCATGCTGGAAAGCTTTTCGCTCACAAAGCGTGCCACCTCCAGCAGGGTGGTGGCCTCCACCAGAATCAGCAGGTCGAACCCGCCGGAAATCAGGAAGCAGCTGCGCACCTCGTCAAAACGTGCTATGCGCTTGGCCAGGCGGTTGAAGCCGCCGCCGCGCTCCGGTGTGCAGCGCACCTCGATGAGCGCGGAAACGCCCTCCTTGTCGTCGTTCAGGATGGCTTGGTAGCCCACAATGCGGCCTTCGGCTTCCAGCTTGGCGCGCAGGGCGGCCACATCCGCCACCTCCACGCCCAGGCGGGAGGCTATCTGCTCATCGCTCAGGCGGGCATCCGTCTCCAACATCTTGAGTAGGGCATTCTGTGTCATGGTGCGAGTATCTTACCACCGCCCCCCTTCAAGTCAAGGGCCTTTTCCGCCCTATTTGCGTATGCATGCGGAGAGTGTGCCTGCGCGTTTCCCGGTATGGACACAGAGGCGCATTCGTGGTATAGAGGAAACATGCTTTTGCACCATGCCAGCCTGTGTGTCCTGCTGCTCCTTGCCGGTTATGCCTTCGGGCAGGGGGAGCCGCAAGGCATGCCGACGCCGGAGGATGCGCGCGGCATGCACGCGCAGGCGATGGCCCTGCTGCAGGATACGCGCAACACGGATGTGGCGCGCGTGCCCGTGCTGCTGGAAACGGCATCCCCGCATTACGCCCCGGCATCATACGAGCTGCTCAACGTGTACGAGGGCCTGTACAAGGGGCTCCCGGAGCAGCCCAAGCGCGCGGCGGAGCTGGCGCACTGCCTGGCGGAGGGCGTGGTGAACGCGGATGCCGTCTCCCTGCGCCCCGCCGCCATGTACCGCTGGGCGCGCTACCTGGAGAAGGGGTACGGCTGCGAGCCGGATATGATGCAGGCCGTGCAGTGGATGAAACGCGCGGCGGAGGCCGGGCACGAGCCCGCCCGCGTGGAGCTGGCGCGCTACCTCATGACCGGCAAGGGCGTGAAGCAGGATGCCCTGAGCGCGTGGAAGATGCTCATGGGCGTGGCACACCGCGCGCCGAACACCCCCAAGGTCTATTTCTACCTGGGCACCATCTGCTACCGCGGGCTGGCGTTCCGCGTGGACTACTACAATGCCGCGCGCCTCTTCCACGAGGGAGCCACCCGCAAGGATGCGGACTGCATGAACAACCTGGCTGTCATGTTCGAATACGGGCAGGGCACCCGCCGCAACCCGGAGGGGGCGGCCAGTCTGTACCGGGAGGCGGCCCGCCTCGGCAACCGCGAGGCTTCCGCCAACCTGCAGCGCTTCACCTTCAAGGAGAGCGCCAAGAACCTGCCGAGCCGCTCCACCCCGGCGGGCGAACGCATTTGCAACGCCGCCCTGCGCATCATCGATGCCCTGCCGATTGCCCGGCAGGACCGCGCGCTGCTCAAATCCAAGATTAACGGCACGGCGGCCCCGCGCCGCACGCATCCATGAACGAAGAGGCTCTCCAGGCCCTGCGCTACGCCGCTTCCGCGCTGGGCTTTTCCGCGGTTGCCGCAGCCCCGGCGGATGCAAACCAGGGCAATCACCTGCAACAATGGCTGGAGCAGGGCATGCATGCCGGCATGGATTGGATGCCGCGCCACCTGCCCGCGCGGCTCAACCCGCAGCTGGTGCTGCCCGGGGCGCGCAGCGTGGTCATTCTCACCTACGAATACGCGCGGCGGGATGCCCGCCTGCAGCCCGGTTCCGTGGCGCGCTACGCGCAGGGGGAGGACTACCACAAGCTGCTGGCCTCCAAGCTGGCGGATTTGGATGAAACGCTGCAGATGTATGGCGGAACGCAGCGCTGTTTCACGGATTCCGGCCCGGTGAGCGAGCGCTTTTTCGCCTGGCGGGCGGGTTTGGGCTGGATTGGCCGCAACGGGCTGCTCATCCGCCCCGGACGCGGCTCGTACTGCTTCCTGGCCTCCATCCTCACCACGCTGGAGCTCCCCTACGGCAGCCCCGTGAACGGGCATTGCGGCTCTTGCCGCCGCTGTGAACAGGCCTGCCCCGTGCATGCCCTCCAAAACGGCTGCTGCGATGCTCGCAAATGCCTGGCCTACTGGTCCATTGAGGCCAGGGGGGAATCTATGCCGCCGGAATTGGCGGCGGCCTCCGGCACCCGCCTGTACGGGTGCGATGCCTGCCAGGAAGCCTGCCCGTGGAACGCTTCCGCCAAGCCCGTGCGCACGGATCCGCACCTGCTCATGCCCGCCGAACTGCAGAAGCTCGCTCCGGATGCCGAGTTGGACGACGATGCGTTTGCCGTCCTGTTCTCCCGCTCGCCCATTCGGCGCATCGGCAGGGAACATTTTGCGGAAAACGCCAGGCGCGTCCGCAACAACTCGGGGGGCTGAACGGCCGCCTATTCCCCGTATTCCGCCCAGCTGGAGCTGGTTTCCCACACGCGCACGCGCTCCAGGCGCACGCAGTCCCGCACGGGGTAGGTGCCTTTGCCCAGCTTGGCGGCGGCCAGGGCGGCCTGCGCGTGGTCGAACACGGTCTTGGCCATGCATTCGCTGGTGGGGTCCGCGTGGTCGAAGGGGATGATGCGCTCCCCGTACACGGCGCGGAATTGCGCGTAGTTGGGGTCGTCCGTGTTCATGCAGAGTGCGTGGTCGAACTGCTGCAGGAAGGCCCCCATCATCTCACTCACCGCCTTGAAATCCACCACCATCTCGTGGGAATCCAGCGTCTCCGCGGCAAACACCAGCTCCACGCTGCGCGTGTGGCCGTGCGGGAACTGGCAGTTGCCGGGATGCTTGGAGAGCAGGTGCCCGCTCTCCAGCTCAATGCATTTGCAGATGCGGTACATGGAATCAGGCAATCGGGGTCACACCCTTCTTGAGAATGATATTGCCGTATTTGGCCGTTTCGCCGCTCAGGATGACGGCGTAGGCCTTCTTGGCGCGCTCGTAGAAGGCGTAGCGCTCCATGCGCTCAATCTCGCCCTCGTAGCCCAGGGCCTTGCGGTACTTGGCCTCCACGGCGGGGTCAAGCGTGTCGCCGGGCACGGCTTCCATCATGATGACGGGCGTGGCGTAGCTGTCCAGCTCCAGCAGGGGACGGAACCCGGCAAGCAGCGCATCCGCGCCCACGCCGTCCGCACGCAGAACCTTCGCGTTGAAGGTGTGGCCGGGGAAGTGCGCGTCGGAAATCACAATCTCGTCGCCGTGGCCCATCTCGCACAGCACCTTGAGCATATCGGGGGAAACAACGGGGGAAATACCTTTCAACATAGTGGCCCTATCTTGGCACGCTCCCCGCGCGGAGTCAATCCCAAAACTCCGTGAGCTCAATATGCGGAGGAATTTGTCGGAAGAAATTTCAGTTGCTTCCGCCCGCGCGTGTGCTATAATGCGGAACGTATGGAAACATTTTCTGAACTGGAATGGAAGAGGCTGGCGGAGCTCCCCGGTGCAGAGGGCTGGGCGGGCATGTTCGCCGGTGTGAGCAACGGCGTCCTCATTGTGGGCGGCGGCGCCAACTTTCCTGAGAAACCGCTGTGGGAAGGCGGCCCCAAGCGTTGGACAGACCGCCTGTTCATCATGGAGCCGGGGCATCCCGGCTGGCGAGACGCCACCCCGCTTCTCAAGCCGCTCGGCTACGGCGCCACGGCCTCCCTGCCGCAGGGTATGATGATTATCGGCGGCAGCAATGCCGGCGGTGCGCTGGCGGATTGCTACATGCTCACCTATGCGGATGGCGATGTGGCGTGCCGCCCCGTGGCCCCGCTTCCCACTGCGCTCACAGGGCACGCCGCCGCCGTGATGGGCGGGCGTGTCTACGTGACGGGCGGTAGCGTGGCCGTGGGTGAGCAGGATGCGGAAAGCCGCATGTGGATTTACGACCCCGCCGCCGATTCCTGGAGCGAGGGCCCCGCCCTGCCGGCCCGCGGACGCTTCCTTCACCAGATGGCAACGATCGGCCACAGCATCTACGTCCTCGGCGGTATCGGCATTGTGGAGGGCGAGAACGGCCGCATGGCGCGCGAGATGCTCACGGAGGCCTGGTGCTTCAACGAGAGCGCGGGCTGGCGCCGCCTGGCGCACCTGCCGCATTTCTGCGGCGCGGCCCCCACGCCGGCCCCGGTTATCGATGGCCGCATCTACCTGTTGGGCGGCGACGACGCCACGGTGAAGGGCTACACGCCCGCCAACCATCCCGGATTCCACAACCAGAGCCTGTGCTACAACCCCGCCAGCGACACCTGGCACGATGCCGGCGAGGTGGCCGCGGCCCGCGCCGTGCTGCCCTGCGCCATGTGGAACGGGCTTGCCGTCATTGTGAACGGCGAGCAGCGCCCCGGCAAGCGCTCCAACGAGGTGTGGGGCGTCAAAATCCGTTAACCCCTTACCCCATCAACCAAGAAAGCCATGAAGACATTCTATCTCCTGACTCTCGCCCTCTCCCTGCCGCTTGCGGCAGAGGTGCTGCCGCCCACAGAGGATATCCCCATGGGAACAACCGCCACACAGGAGGCCGCTGCCGCCCTGCACATCGAAACCCGCGAGATGGGCAACTACAATCTGGATACCATAGGCCGCGCCGGCATGGGTGCGGTAAAACTGCGCCTGAAGCAGGCAGACGGCAGTTGCTCGTCCTGTTTCCTGGCGTTCGGCGGGGCCAATTTTCCGAACGCGCTGCCGAATGCCAAGACCCCGGAGGAGCGCGGAGCCAAGGTGTTCTATGACGAATACGGCCTGATTATGCCCCCGGTGAAGGGCAGTTTCGGAGACTATGCCGGGAGCGGCAAGCTTCCGTACCCGGTGGGTTATGCCGCTGCGGCCGCCGTGCCCGCGAAGGACACTGCGGGGGAGGTGACCTCCTTTGTGATAGCCGGCGGCTGCAATGCAGACGGCCACCTGGCCAAGGCCGTGGCGGTGAAACTGTGCGGCGGCGCCAAGGTGGAGACCACCCCGCTGCCGGACCTGCCCGTGAGCTGCGCCTACCCGGCGTATGCAACCCTGGGCAACCACCTGTACGTCATCGGCGGGCAGGAAAAGCCGGATTCCACGGAGGCGCTGCACCGCATGTTCCGCCTGGATATGACCGCCCCCGCCGCAGGCTGGCGTGAGCTGGCCCCCATGCCGGGAGCCGGCCGCATGCTCTCCGTGGCCGGTGTGGAGAAGGGCAAGCTGTACCTGACGGGCGGCTGCTCCCTGCACGCGGATGCTCAGGGCAAGCCGGAGCGCACCTACCTGAAGGAGACGCTCGTGTACGACCCCGACGCCAATTCCTGGAGCAAGGCAGCAGATGCGCCGGAGACGATAGTGGGCGCCGCCACGCCCATGCCGAACATGGCGGGCCGCCTGCTGCTGGTGGGCGGTGACCCGGGCCACTACTACCGCGCCGCGCTGAATGGCCAGGCCCCCGCCAACCACCCCGGCCAGGCCAGGGCCGTGTATGCCTTCAACCCCGCGCTGAATGCCTGGAGCAAGAGTGGCGAGCTTCCGCTCGGCGTGGCCACGTTCCCCGCCGTGCAGCTGGGGCCGGGCAGTTCCTCCGCCTTCACCATCTCCGGGGAAACCCACCCCGGCGTGCGTACACCCAAGATTTTCCACATCATTGTCAACAAATAAGCTACTATACCGCCATGGAAACCCCACCTGAAACCTCGCAAGACATCTTCGGCTTCATTTTGGATGTTTGTTCATCCGCTGCCGGAGCCACACCCTGGGCCGCCCTTGCGGTGGCAGCAGTGGCCATCCTGTTCGCCCTGAAGAAGGGTATCAAGCCGCAGCCGCTGCCCAAGGCCTCCCCGCTGAACGGGCCCGGCCAGTGGGCCTGGATTGCCGTGGTGGTGCTCTGGGTGGTGGTGATGCTCAACTACTTTGATCGCCAGCTGCTCTCCGTGCTCAACAAATCCATCACGGAGGGGGCGGACGGCATCGCCATGGACCAGGGGCAGTTCGGCATGGTCACCTCCGCGTTCCTCATTGTGTACGCGGCGCTCAGCCCCGTGGGCGGCTACCTGGCGGACCGCTACAGCCGCAAGTTCATCATCCTGTGCTCGCTGGTGGTGTGGTCCTTTGTCACCTACATGACCGGTAAAGCCGCTTCCTACGAGGAACTGCTGGTGTGGCGCGGTGCCATGGGCATCAGTGAGGCCTTCTACATCCCGGCCGCGCTCGCGCTCATCTCCGACTACCACCGCGGCAGCACGCGCTCCATGGCCACGGGTATCCACATGAGCGGCATCTATGCCGGCCAGATGCTGGCGGGCTGCGGCGCGCTCATGGCGGGCGAGCCGTATTGCCTCGGCTGGCGCCTCACCTTTGAGACCTTCGGTTTTGTCGGCGTGGCCTACGCGGTCATCGTCATCTTCTTCCTGCACGACCCCTCCAAGAACACCGTGCCCGCCGCGCAAGACGGGGCGGAGGAAGAAACCGTGGAAACCGCAGCGGAGGCAAAGGCGGGCAACGACTTCACCATCGGCCAGGTGCTGAAGAGCCTGTTCACGGGGCGCGCCATGGCCATGTTGCTGGTGATGTACGCCTGCGCGGGATTCGCCAACTGGTTCCTGATGGGCTGGTACCCGCGCCTGCTGCAGGACATGTTCAACATCTCAGAGGCCGATGCGGGTCCGCAGGCCACCTTCTGGATCAACATCGCCAAGTACATAGCCGTGCTGCTGGCCGCCGTGGTGGCGGACCGCTGGTACCTGCGCAACAAGAACGCCCGCGCCTACGTGCCGGGCATCTGCTTCTGCCTGGCAGGCCCCTGCGTGATTATCGCCATGCTGCCGGCACTGGGCGTGCCGATTGCGCTGGGCCTGGGTGCCACCCTGGCGCTGGTGTCCATGCAGGGCGTGGCGCAGGGCTCTTTGGATGCCACGCTCATGCCGGTGCTGCGCTCGCAGATTGACGAGCGTTTCTCCGCCACGGGCTACGGCCTGCTCAACCTCACCTCTGTGGCAGCCGGTGCCATCATCTCCACCCTGGGCGGCGTGCTCAAGGACAACAACGTGGATCTGGGCATTCCGCTGAGCGTGGCGGGCGTGCTCATGGTCGTCTGCGGCGCCTTCTTCTTCTTCCTTCCCAAAGTCAAAGAATAACTCTCATGAAAACACTGATTTGCACTATCATGGCCGCCCTGGCGGTCGGTTCCGGTATCTCTTCCGCCGCCGACAAGACACCGGTGGAGGAATCCGTGGTGGTCTTCGCCCCCAAGCAGGGCAATGATTACGCCGGTATCCGCATTCCCAGCATCATCAACGCCAACGGTACCCTCATCGCCGCTGCGGAGGGCCGCAAGCAGAACACCGACCAGGGCATGAACGACATCATTGTCTGTACCAGCAAGGACGGCAAGAAGTGGTCCAAAATGGTGGTGGCAGCCGCCTCCGGCGAGGATACGTACAACAATCCCTGCCTCATCTACGACAAGACCACCAAGAACATCGTGCTCTTCTTCCAGAAGTACCCCAAGGGCGTGAAGGAGCGCGGCAATGTGCCCAAGGGTTGCACCGATCCCAAGACCATCCACAACTTCGTCTGCTTCTCCAAGAACGGCAAGAGCTGGAGCAAGCCCAAGGACGTGACCGCCGATACCAAGCACGACGACGTGGATATCACCTGCAGCGGCCCCAACCCCGGCTGCCAGCTCACTCGCGGTGAGCACAAGGGCCGTCTCATTGTGCCGCTCAACGAGGGCCCCTTCAACAACTGGACCCTCGCCGCAGCCTATTCCGACGATCACGGCAAAACCTGGCACATCGGCCAGAAATCCGCTACGGGCGGCGGTGTGAACGAGGTCTCCGTGGTTGAAACGGAAACAGGCGGCCTCTTGATTGTCTCCCGCCACTCCAGTGGCGGCAGCAACCGCAAGTACGCCTATTCAGAGGACGGTGGCGAAACCTGGGGCCCCATCAACACCCACAGCGAGCTCCCGTGCCCCGGCTGCCAGAACGGCCTTACCCGTTATTCCTTCTCTGATGACGAGAAGCTTGGCGGCAAGAGCCGAATCATCTTCACCGGCCCCTGCGCCAGCGGACGCAACAACGGCGTTGTCAAGATGAGCTATGATGACGGCAAGACTTGGCCCGTGTCCAAGGACCTCGGCCCCGGCGGCTATGCCTATTCCGCCGTTTGCCCGGTCAAGCCTGGCGTGGTGGGAGTGCTCTTTGAGCGCGACGGTAAGATCAATTTCACCACCTTCACCATTTCCTGGCTCACCGATGGCGAGGACACCGGCAAGGGCGCAGCCAAGAAGAAGGATTAACCTCTCCCGCAGCTCACAGAGCCGCTTGTCAAATGTGCCCCAAAGAATTTTGGGGCACATTTGTATTTGGAGCAATCGCCGCCTACCGGAAACGCACTCCCCCTTCCGCATTCCAAGCTTTGGTCTTGACAACGCGCGCGCGTGGGGGCAGAATTTGCCCGTGATTACAAAAATTGCCTCACTGACGATGGTGGCGGCTGCGGCCGCCTTTGCACAAGAGCCCACTGCGGCGGAGCCGCAGGCTCAAGCCGTTCCCCAAGAGGAGGCCGCTCCGCAGGCGGCTCCGGCCAAAACGAATGTGGAGGATGCCTACCGCGGCATCGTGAAGCTGGAGGTGGCCGTTACCAAGCCCAACTACCGCACTCCCTGGCAGACGGGCGGGTTCGGCCGCGGCAACGGCACCGGGTTCATGGTGGCCCCCGGCCTGTTCATGACGAACGCTCACGTGGTGGCGGACACGGACCGCATCTACATTTCCCCCTACGCGGACTCCCGCAAGCTGCGCGCCCATGTGAAGTATGTGGCGCATGATGCGGACCTGGCGCTAGTGGAGGTGGAGGACAAGGACGCCTTTGCCGGCGTGCCCTGCCTGGAGTTCAGCGAGGATATCCCCCAGCTGGAGGACCGCGTGCGCGCCATCGGCTACCCCATCGGCGGCAACCGCCTTTCCGTGACCAGCGGCATCGTCTCCCGTATCGACACCGTTCCCTATTCCCACCCGCGCAACTCCGCTCACCTGGCGCTCCAGATTGATGCCGCCATCAACCCCGGCAACTCCGGCGGTCCCGTGCTCAAGGGCGACAAGGTGGTGGGCGTGGCCTTCCAGGGCCTGCAGGAGGCCAACTCCACGGGCTACGTTATCCCCATGTCCGTCATCCGCCACTTCCTCCAGGACGTGAAGGACGGCAAGTACGACGGCTATGTGAACGTGGCTGCAGAGTTCATGCCGGCGGAGAACCCGGCACTGCGCCAGTACCTCAACCTGCCGCAGGATGCCTCCGGCTGCCTGGTGGCGGAGGTGGCCGTGGGCGGCAGCTCCGATGGTGCGCTCAAGCCCGGTGACGTCATCCTGGCGGTGAACGGCATCAAGGTGGACAGCTCCGCCATGATTATGCTGGAGGGCGTGCGCGTGCCGCTGGAGGAGCTTGCGGAACGCTCCTTCTCCGGTGACAAGGTGAAGTACACCATCATGCGTGACGGCAAGCAGATTGAGACGGAGGGCACGCTCGCCCCGCTGGAGGCCAACAAGGTGCTCGCCCGTGCGTACGACCAGCTCCCCCGCTACGTGGAGTTCGGCGGTCTCGTTTTCCAGCCCATGCAGGCGGATGTCATCAGCGCGCGCAACATTTCCCCCAAGAACTACCTGGCGGAGATGGATGCCTATGTGCGCGGCGGCGGCTGCAAGACCAAGGACGACGTGGTGCTGCTCACCAACGTGCTGCCGGATGAGGTGAACGCCCGCATGGACGACTTCGGGCGCCGCGTGGTGAAGAAGGTGAACGGCGTGGAGGTGAAGGGCCTTTCCCACCTGTACGAGCTTCTCTACCCGGAGGACAAGGCGAGCCGCCCGGCCTACACCGTGATTGAAATCGCGGGTGCGGACCGTCCGCTCGTGTTCGACAACGCGGCGATAGATGCCGCCAACCAGCGCATCGGCACCAAGTACAACGTGCCGGAACCCGCCCGTCTCAAGTAAACCGCTAACCCCCTTTTCAAGTTATGATTCGTACACTGACCCTTCTGGCGCTCGCCGGCGGCCTGGCTTTCAGCTGCAAGCCCACCGTGCGCACCGCTGAACAACAGAAGCCCGCACAGCAGCAGGAACAGGCCGCAGAGCCCGCACAGCCCGCGCAGGCTGAGCAGCCCGCCGCCCCTGCGGAACAGGCAAAGGACCCCTCCAACAGTTTGGTGGATGTCAACTCCACCAACCAGGACTACAACATCCTCCAGCCCTGGGAGAAGGAGACGCCCGGCAGCAACTCCACCCGCGGCATCTACCTGGGCGACAACCTGGTGCTCTGCAGCGGCAAGGCTGCGGATGCCGCCACCTACGTGGAATTCGCCCTGCCGGATGGCTCCCGCACGGTGACCGCCAAGGTGCTGCGCTTCGATCCGGACCTCAACTTGGCGCTGCTCACGCTGGAGCATGAGCAGGATGCCGATTTCTTTGCAGACCGCACGCCCATGCAGGTGGGAGAGCCCCTGCGCATCGGTGATTCCGCCGAGTTCGCCGGGCTTATCCAGGGCATCAAGCCGGTGCATGCCGGGCTTACCGTGGAAAGCGCGGATGCCCCCGGCATGCCGCGTCTCAACCTGCATGCGGAGCGTTCCCTGCCGGATGGCGCCGGCATGGGCTGCCCCGTGGTGAAGGACGGCAAGCTGGTGGCCATGAGCGTGAGCTACCGCGCCCAGAACCAGATGCTCGGCTGCATCAACGCGGAGCTCATCTCCCGCTTCCTCAACCAGAAGGAGAACGCAGGCGTGCCCATGGTGGGCTTCTCCCTCATCGAGCTCAAGGACCCCGTCTTCCGCAAGTACCTCAAGATTGACGATCCCAAGGCCGGCGGCCTCTATGTGAACAAGGTGGAGCCCAGCGGCGCCGCCGCGGAGGCCGGTATGAAGGAGGGTGACGTGCTCACCGCCATCGAGGGTATCGCCATCGACAACACCGGGCGTTGCGAGCACCCCGTGTACGGCCCGCTTTCCGCCACCTGCCTGCTCAACAGCTACAAGCCCGTAGGAGAGACGCTCAAGCTCTCCCTGCTGCGCGACGGCCAGCCGGTGGAAATCTCCCTGCCGCTCAACCGAGATGCCGCGGAGAAGAGCCTGGTGCGCGAGATGCAGCCCGGCGAGCGCCCGCGCTACATCATGTGGGGCGGTCTGCTCTTCCAGCCGGTGACGGATGATTTCCTGCAGGCCATCCGCGAGCGCGCGCAGGATTCCCTGCCTCTCTCCCTGGCCAGCATTGAGGATAACGAGGAAACCTACCGCAAGGAGGGCCGCAAGGAGCTTGTGGCGCTTTCCCTTGTGGTGCCCACCCCCGCCACCCTCGGCTACGACAACGCACGCTTCAACCTGGTGACCAAGGTGAACGGCAAGGATGTGCACGACTTCGCGGAGTTCGCCAAGCTTATTGACGAACCCACGCCCAACGGCCTGGTGAGCCTCTCGCTCAACAAGGCCCCGTATGCCATCTACCTGAGCGCCCAGGCGGTGCAGGCCAGCAATGAGCTCATCCGCCGCCAGGCCATCCCCCGCCTGCGCTATGTGGGCGAGGAGGACGAGGAGAAGTAAATAGGCTTCCCATGGGCGTTTGGCGCTCCATTTTTCAAGGCGCATGCCTGCTGATGCTTTCAGCGGCATGCGCCTTTGCCGTGGAGACGGCGGACTGGATGCGCGACGTGCGGGATGATGCTCCCCTGCGCCGCATTGCCATACCCGGCGCGCACGATGCCGCCACCGCCGGCATGCCGTGGTATTCCCGCACGCAGGATGCCGACACCGCCACCCTGCTGGCGCAAGGCGTGCGCTACCTGGATTTGCGCGTGGCCCTGCAGGAGGGCAGGGCGGTCATCTTCCACGGCCCCTCCCGCGGCGTGGAGCTGAATTCCGTGCTGCAGGCCGTGGCGGCCTTTCTGGATGCGCATCCCGCCGAATGCGTGCTGCTGGATTTCCAGCACTTCCAAGACGGCGCGGAGCAGGCCGCCTTTGCCGCCTTGCTTGCCAGGCTTGGTTCACGCCTCTATGCAGCACCGGACCCGCAGGGCAAGGCGGTATGCATCGATTCCCTCACCCTCGCCGCCGTGCGGGGCAGGGCGATTGTGTTCTGGGGCAGCACGCAAGACCCACAGTTGAAAGACGCGCGCCTCTTTCTGCGCGGCAACGACTCCGGCACGCGCCCCGGCGCTTGCCTGCACTCCCTGTATAGTGAAAATGCCCACACGGGCGAATCCGCCGACTTCATTGAAAACACGCTGCGGCAGTATCTGGCGCGCTACGCCGCGCTGGGCAGCGGTATCTGCGTGCTGCAGGGCCAGCTCACGGACGGCTGGGGCATCCGCGGCCCGCGCTCGCGGGAGAATTCCCACGCCGCAGCCATGGATGCCTTCGTGGAATCCCTTTCCACCTCGCCGCACCTTCCGGCGGTGAATGTCATCATGCGTGATTTCGCCACGGCGGAGAAAAACGCCAAGGCCATTGAGCTCAACCGCGCAAAGGGCTTCATGAAATAATGTTCACGCCCTTGCGCATCGCGGGCAAATTTGCTAGGATAGCCGCCATGAAGATTTTCGGCATGATTTGTGCAGCGGTGGTGGCCGTGTCCGGAGTGAGCCTGGCGCAGAGCGCAAGCGCGCTTTCTGCGGCGGAAGCGGCGCGCGAATACGGCACGGCTGTGCGCAACTTTGATATGGCCTGGGTGCTGGAGTGCATGTACCCCCCGCTGCGCAACACCTACGCGGAGATGCTCGTGAACCGCGGCAACCCCGGGGCGGAGGCCCAGGCGGCACGCCGTATCATGGGGCTGGATAAAAAAGCCGGTGAATCACTGGAGCAGGCCCGCAAGCGCGCAGAGGCTGACCGCCAGCGCTACATAGAGAGCAACAAGGCCCTCAAGGCCCAGTACCAGAAGATGGGCGAGGACATGAAGAAGCAGGGCCTCAAGATTGAAAGCTATTCCATCGGCACCCCTACGGGCGAGTACGTGGTCACCCCAGCCAACGCCACGGCTTCCTCCGTGCACCGCGCAGAGGCGGCCCGCCGCCAAAAGACCGAAGGGCGCGACCTCCGCGGAAACGGCTGGACACCGCAGCAGCCCACCCAGGGCCCCGCCAGCGAAACGGGCGAGACCACGGACCGCTCGCGCATCGTCATCATCCCCACCACGCTGGTGGTGAGCATGCCCGGCCGCAACGGCGCGCGCACCCGAATGGAGCGCAAGGGCTACATCTACGCCGTGCGTGACGAGATCATTTCCGAGCAGGGGGCCGAGCGCGAGACCAAGCCGAACAAGTGGTATCTCATCGACGGCAACACGAACATCAGCACGCTGCGCACCTTCTTCCCGGACCTTCCGCTCTATCTCGAGCGCCCGACCTGCGGGGAGCGCGTGCTCAACTAACCCTCACCTGCCCGCCGTGGGGTGGCTCACCGACCAGACCCTGCAGGATTTCTCTGAAACCGGCCTGCTCTCGCGGGCGAGCGGCTTCGAGTTCCGCGCCCAGCAGCAGCAGATGGCCGCCGCCGTGGCGGATGCCCTGGAGAACAGCGCACCCCTGCTGGTGGAGGCCGGAACCGGCGTGGGCAAGTCGCTCGCGTATCTCATTCCCTCTGTGCGCTTCGCCCTGCAGAACGGCCGCAAGGCTATCATCTCCACGCACACCATCAACCTGCAGGAACAGCTTTTCCACAAGGATATCCCCACCGTGAAGAAGGCGCTGGGCTGCGAGTTCCAGGCCGCCCTGCTCAAGGGCCGCGCCAACTACCTCTGCAAGACCCGCCTGCGCCGCGCCATCGAGCAGTCGCGCGACCTCTTCAACCAAGAGGAGGCACGGCAGCTGCACCAGCTCTTGGAATGGTCGCAGGACTGCGGAGAGGGCTCCCTCTCCGACCTGCCGCAGGATTGGGAGATTTCCCAGAAAGTGTGGGCGCAGGTGTGCAGCGAGAACCATGTTTGCACGGCGCGCAACTGCGGCGCGGATTGCCCGTACCAGGCGGCGCGCCGCCGCGTGCAGGAAGCGGATGTGGTGGTGCTCAACCACACGCTTTTCTTCGGCTTGCTCTCCCTGGCGGACGAGATGGCGAGCGAGGACGAGGAGCGCATGGACGGCTTTATCTTCCCCGGCGATTTCGTGATTCTGGACGAGGCTCACACCATGGAGAACGTGGCGGCGCAGCAGCTCGGTATTTCCCTGCGGGAGGGGGATTTGAAGTACGACCTGCTGCGTCTCTACAATCCGCGCACGCACAAGGGCAGCATGCGCCACAACGCCACGCCTGCGCTCATCCAGCTCATCGAGGACGCGCAGACCGCCACGGAGGAATTCTTCCGCGCCGCCCGTGCAGACTGCCGGCTGGACGAAAACAACGGCACCGTGCGTCTCCGCACCCCCGGCTGGACGGAGGATATCCTCTCCCCCAGCCTGGATGGCCTGTACCATGAAATCCGCGATATGGCGGCGGAGGAGGAGAACGAGCTCACCCGCGCAGAGCTGAAGGACACCGCCGCGCGCCTGCTGGCATACAGTGCCACCGCCAAGGAGTGCGTGAACCTCACGGAGCTGGAGCAATCCGTCTACTGGGTGGAATCCGGCGGGGCAGGGGGTGCGTTCACCAACATCTCCTCCGCCCTGATCAACGTGGCGGATGTGCTGCGTGAAAAGCTTTTCGAGAGCGGTCGCACCTGTATCTGCACCAGCGCCACGCTGGCAGGCGGCGTGCGCGGCATGGCTTATTTTGCCGGGCGCGTGGGCGCGGAATCCGCTCCTTCCCTGCAAATCGGCAGCCCTTTCAACTTTGCGGAACAAATGCGCGTGGTGGTGGCGCGCAGTATGCCTCCGCCACCTCCCGCAACCGATGCCAACGAGTACCGCCCAGCGCTCGCGGAGTGGATTATGCGCTCGCTCGACAGGAGCCGGGGGCGCGCCTTCGTGCTTTTCACCAGCTACGCCCTGCTGCGCGACCAGTTGGCGCGCCTGCGCCCCTTCTGCGAGGAGCGCGGTTGGCCACTCCTTGCGCAAGGCGACAAGATGGACCGCACCCAGATGCTCCATGTCTTCAAGAAAAAGCTGGGTAGCGTGCTTTTGGGAACGGACAGCTTCTGGATGGGGGTGGACGTGCCGGGAGAGGCGCTCTCCAACGTCATCATCACGCGCCTGCCTTTCGATTCCCCTGGAAACCCCTTGGTGGAAGCGCGAATGGAGGCCATCGAGGCCGCGGGAGGGCGTCCCTTTGCAGACTACAGCCTGCCGGAAGCCGTGCTCAAGTTCCGCCAGGGCATCGGCCGTCTCATCCGCTCCAAGACGGATGCCGGCATGGTGACCATCCTGGATTCCCGCGCCGTTTCCACCAACTACGGCCGCGTTTTCCTGTATGCCGTGCCTGCGGATGCCCCGCGCGAATTCCTCTGATACCGGCCTCTTCCCGCGCTTTTTTTGCAAAAAAATCACTTTTTTGCAAAAAAAAGTCTTGTCAAGTGGTCCCGGCCCGTGTATACTGTGCCCGCACCTGCTGCAAGGCAGGTAACCAAGGTAAGGAGCGGTAGCTCAGTTTGGTTAGAGCGCAGCCCTGTCACGGCTGAGGTCGCGAGTTCAAGCCTCGTCCGCTTCGTTCCTACACAAAGAAGGGAATGCCCCGCAAGGGACATTCCCTTCTTTGTGTTTGTACAAGTCGGTATCGGCATAATCTCTCCCCCTCGTCAAGTGTCTTGCCGATGGAATCGGCACACGGATGAGGCGTGGAAGCCCTGTGGGCTTCCACGCCCCGAGCCGCCCGCACCCCTGCGGGCGGGCAGTCTTGGCGTAAGCCAAGACCGAGGGGGCGGACCGCGAGTTCAAGCCTCGTCCGCTTCCTTGTGTTTGAGCCGCGCGTCACCGCTTTCCCTCTTATGTCCATCAACGCGTTGCGAAACAGGAAATTAGTCTTTGGAATATTTGATCTTTTTGTGGGATGTTTTTGAAAAATAGGCTTGCAAAGCCCATCCTTTGGGAGTATCCTCCTCGCGCGTTGCTTGTTGTGCAACACACACACTTTCTTAAAACAAATTCCAAACAAAAACCAAACCATGAGATTACGAGTCAATTCAACACTCCGTGCGGCTCTCATTGCCGCCATCACAGCCGTGGGATTCACACTCACACAGGCCCAAGCCGGTGACCGGACGGCATCGCAGCTTACCGATCACACTACGTCCGGTGGTGGGGTGACCTACAACGGCTATGTGTTTACGATGCAGTTGGACAAGACCACCAATTTTGCGAGCCGCAATTTCAAGGAGGCCACGTACAATACAGAAACCAGCCAGTGGGAGGATGGAGACAAAGTGTACGCAAGCGGCAACAGCGACATCGAGACACCCCTCGGGACCGGGTATTTCTGGAGGATGTACTGCTCTGCAGCAAATCTGGACCACGCCCCCAACTTCGGCACCACCCTGCGATTGGCGGGGGCTGCTTCCCAGGCCAAACTGCAGACAGACTTTTCGGATTTCACCATCGGCGGCTTGATTGCCGAGGACAGTATGGAAGACGACTCGGCTACCAATCCGGCGTATTGGATTTACCGTGACAATGTCATGGACATTAACGGCCTGAACGATGTCAACATGGACATCAACTCTAATGTGACGTTCTCCTACAAGGGAAGCGTGAACCTGAAGAAGGGCGGCACCTGGACGATTCATGCCGGCAAGACTCTCACGTTCAACAACAACTCCTCAAAGTCGGGCAACGACACCGCTTTCATTTTCTATGAGAACCAGGCCCTCACGGTACAGGGCGGCGGTACCCTGGCCTTGGAAACCCGTCCCATCGGCAGTGGCGACAGCGTGGTCATGCGGGCCGGCAGCTCCCTGCTCGTGACAGGCGAGGGTACCACGGTCAAGCTGGGTAACGGCACGGCCGGCACGAACACCATCAACGGCAACATTACGGTGGAAACCGGCAGTGTGCTCAACATCAACGCCCCCACCATCCTCAACCGCACCATCACCAACAACGGTAGTGTTCAATTTGCCAGCGACACCGTGACCTTGGGTACTCTGGGCGGCTTCGAATCTACAGGTACGTTCATTGACTACGACGGGAAGGGAACTGCAAACGGTTTTGCCACATCGATAGTGTATACCATCATGAAGGGAACCGGTAGCACCAACCTCGAAAAGGTCAACTATGACGATCAGACCGGTGTTGCACTTGTGGAAGGCAAACTTACCGTTGCCGGCGAAGACTATACAAAGTATTATGTCAATACGGACGCTGCCGAAATCAGCGTGAAATCTGCAAGCGCGTACGCTACCCAGCATGATGCCACCTTGTCCACAGTATACGTGAAGGGATCCAATGATGAGCTGCACATTGATGTGGATTACAGCGGAGCGGTTGAAGTTACCGGCACCGGTGCCGTTGTGGATATTCAGTATGGCGTTGAGTTCTCCGGCTCGCTTTCAGATGCCAAACTCACGGGCGAGGGTACCTACGCCTTGGGCGGCGGTGCCACTGGCTTGGGTTCTGTCACCATGGATACGGGCTGGATAGGCACGGTCTCTGTGGACGGTGGTGCCATCCAAGATATCAACCTGAACAACTATGGCCAGACTGGCTCCAAGGTGGATTTGAGTAATGTGACCGGTTACTTCCTGAAAGCGCAGGAGGTGTTTGCTCCGCAGCTCGTGCTGAATACTGGTGACCTCACCATCAACAATGGCTATTCCACCGTTGAGACTGACGTGGATAGTGCTTATACATTTGCAGGTGGTATTGCCGGTATGGGGGACTTGATTTTCAACAAGGCCAGTGGCAATGTCACCCAGCATTTGTACTTCACGGGCGAGATGGACGATTGGGATGGTACCCTGAGCGTTGTCAACGGTTTTACGGTGTATGCCCAGTTCTCCGATGCCGCTAATGATGTGCGCGCTGACATCAACTGCACAAATGGCACCCTCCATCTTACCGCCGATGGAAATGTTGAATTCGAAGGAGCGGTATCCGGGGTTGCCAGCCTAACCGTTTCGGATGGGTGCGTGGCCTCGTTCACGAGCCTGCCTGCCTCCATCGGCTCCCTGATAGGCGAAGGTGATGTGAAATCGGATGTCGATCTTACGCTTACGGGTGACACCATCTCCTCCTCTGAGGATGAGGGTGCCCCCATCTTCACCGGTAAGCTCGAAATGGCGGGCGGCACATTAACGGTATTCGGCAATGTGGAGCTGGCTGACCAGCTGGCCGTTTCAGAAAAGGCCAACATCGTAGTGGCAGGGGGTGGCAGTCTCGCGCTGACCGGGGACTGCACAATCGGCTCGGAGGCCATCAAGAACGACGGCTCCGTCTACCTGACGGGGCTTGATGTGAGCGCTTTGGCAGATCATGTTGGCTTGGCCGCCCACTTTGACCTGGCCGGCCACCAGACTGGCCAAGACAATTACTACCAGGGCAAAACCGGCAACTATGTGCAGGTGGTGGACGGCGGTACCTCCGAAGGTGGTGACCTCACTTGGGGGGACAAGTCCGGCTTGGATCTTATTAATGGCAGGATCATCGTGGGGGAGGACAGCGTCTCCTATGAAACCTACTACGTGGGCGGCGAGACTTCCACC
This sequence comes from Akkermansia sp., assembly GCA_045641125.1. Taxonomy (GTDB): domain Bacteria; phylum Verrucomicrobiota; class Verrucomicrobiia; order Verrucomicrobiales; family Akkermansiaceae; genus Akkermansia. Next base: position 36,245 of record JAZUGI010000080.1, on the reverse strand, counting down.
AGCATCATTGCCACCGGCTCGCACGCAGAAGATTTGCAGACAATTGAGGTGCTGGAAAACGCCAAGCTGAGCGTGGACGACGAAACGATGACAGCCTACATCCATGCGAACGATGGGGCCACGGTGGCGGGCGAATATGCCCAGGCCGTGACGCAGATTGCCGGTAATTCCACAGTTGCGTATGAAGACGGGCTCCAGGCGGACAGGGGCAAGGTCCAGTTCTCCGGTGATGTGCTGGTCACGAACTATGGCGCTACCGATCATACCTTCAGCGTGACGAACACGAACATGGTCGTCAAGGCAGACGCCATCACCATGTCGGAAGGTGCGGATGATCACATCCAGATAGCTTGCGGGGTCGATGTCGGCACCATCTCCAATGAGAGCGGCAAACTCCTCTATTTGGAGCATCTGGTGTCGTCCGATCTGGTCTCGGTGTCCGCCCTTTCCGGCGAAATTATGTTGATTTCCACCCAGGGAGACCTGACCGTCCAGAACCTTGAGATTGGTGCGTACCAAGGCGTTCAGGTCGTAAAGATTGAGGGCGAGACGGCTCCGGAGGCGACCGTGACCGTCACGGAAGCCTTGACGGGAGGTAGCGGCAGACTTTTCGCCAATCTCACGTTTACGGACGTTGATCTCCAAGATGGTATCAACCCGCTCTTCAACGTGAACGGCGGTGGCGATAACGCGCTCACGCTGGGCAGCACGTTCGGCATCACCGATGGCACCATAGTGTCCTTGGATGCTGAAACCATCAATGCCCTTGCGAATTTGGCGAATGGCCAGTCCCTGGATCTCATCCGGGCCTATGACCAGACTCCGTTGAGCTACCTCGGCGAGTATAACAACATGTCGTTTGACCAGCTCTTCGCGCGCACGGAGGGGCTGGAGGGCGACTATGTTGTGTACGCCACGGGAGAGAGCTTCGGCGTGAAGAAGACCGCCGGTGTGCCCGAGCCGACGACAGGCACTCTGAGCCTGTTGGCTCTGGTTGCGCTTGCTGCCCGCCGCCGCCGCAAGTAAGACGGCATAGCCGCAAAGATTATCAAGGCTCACCCCGCTGCTGCCGGGTGGGCCTTATGGCAGATGGGGGCGGACGCAACCCAATCCGTGAAACGGACTGCCGTTTTTTTTGCGCAGAGGGAGAAGGCATCCGCAACCCGCCCTTGCACGGTGCGGCGTGTTGTGGCATAGTGGGTGCATGCAACATGAGCTCCATACCTGCCCGAACGGATTGACCGTGATTGCCGCGCCGCGGCATGCCGTGCCTTTGGTATCGGTCCAGCTGTGGGTGGGCACGGGTTCCGTGATGGAGGGAGCGCACACGGGCAGCGGTATCTCGCACCTGCTGGAGCACCAGGTGTTCAAGGGTACGGCGGAGTTCGACGGGGAGGCGCTCAACCGCCGCGTGCCGGAGCTCGGCGGCTCTTGGAACGCCTACACCACCACGGACCGCACGGTTTACCATATCAACGGCCCGGCCGATCATTGGCGGGAGTTCCTGCACCTGCTGGTGCAGCTGGTGTTCCACCCCTCTTTCCCGCAGGACGAGTTCGAGCGCGAGCGGGATGTCATCCGCCGCGAGATGGATATGTATGCGGACGACCCGCAGGACGCCTCCTATCACGCGCTGGCGGAAACGCTCTACAAGGTGAGCCCGCGGCGTTTGCCGGTCATCGGCTTGCGTGAGAGGTTCGATGCCCTCACCCACGCGGACATGGTGGCCTACCACCGTGAGCGCTACGTGCCCGGCAACGTGTTTGTCTGCGTGGCGGGAGATGTGGACACCGCCGCGCTTTTCACCGCCGTGGAGCAGGAAACGGCGGATATCCCCCCTGCGCCGCTGCCGCAGATAGTGCCGCCGCATGAGCCCCGCCAGTGGGGGCCGCGCACCCACCGCCGGGAATTTGCCCAGCCCACCAGCACGCTTATGCTGGCCTGGCGCATACCGCATTCCAACCACCCGGATGCCGCCGCGCTCTCCATGCTGGCCTCTATTCTGGGGGACGGCCGCGCCGCCTGGCTCTACAAGCAGTTCCATGATGCGCAGGGACTGGCGCACGATGTCAACGCCTGCGCCATGCCGGACCGCCACGGGGAAGGCGCGTTCGTGATTGAGGCGGATGTGGAGCGCGACCGCCGTGATGCCCTGCTGGATGCCCTGCTGGAATACGTGCGCACCCTGCCGCAGCAGGATTTCCAGGCGGCGCGCCTCCGCACCCGCAAGCAGATGCAGGCCGCCCGCCTGCGCGTGCTTTCCAAGGTGCAGGGTGTGGCGGACACGCTGGGCATGGCCTGGCACCTCACCCGCAACGCCGACTGCATGGAGGAGTGGGACGCCGCGCTCGCCCGCGTCACCAATGATGATTTGGCGCGCGTGGCCGCGGAATACCTCACCCCCGCCCGCCTGTGCGAGGTGAGCGTGGACCCCGCCGGCAGCAACCCGCCCCCGACCGCCGCGCAGGATGCCGCCGGGCTGGAGAAACCGCAGGTGTGCACCCTGTCCAACGGCTTGCGGCTCGCCACCCGCGTGGATAAGCGCGTGCCGCTCGTGTACGCCACGCTGGCTATGGTGGCGGGCAGCCCCACGGAAACCGCGCGGAATGCGGGTATCAACTCCCTGCTGGCGGAATGCCTGCTCAAGGGCACCGCCACCCGCAGCGCCGCAGAACTGGCGGATGCCGTGGAAAACCTGGGCGGCGGTATCCGCAGCTCCGCCGGCAACAACACCCTCACCGTCTCTGTGGATGGCATGGCCGCGGATGCGGAGACGCTGCTCTCCCTGCTGGCGGATGCCGTGCTGCACCCCGCTTTCCCCGCCGCCAGCGTGGATACGGAGAAGGAGGCCATGGTGGCGGATATCCGCGATGCGGAGGAAGACCCCGCCGCGCTCGCCTTCCGCCGCGTCCGCAAGCTCTGCTTCGGTGGCGTCTCCTACGGCAACCATGCGGACGGCACCGTGGAGAGCGTGCAGTCGCTCACGCGGGAGGACCTGGTTTCCCGTCACGCGCGGCTGGTGTGCGCGCACAACGCGGTGCTCTCCGTGGTGGGGGATATCGACCCCGCGGCCATCCGCGCCGCCGCTGAAAAACTTTTCTCCCCCATGCCCGCCGGGCAGCGCGCGGAGGGCGTTCCCACGCCCGCACAACAGGCGGCGGATGCCGTGGAACCCAGCGACAAGGAGCAGGCCGTCATCGTGCTCGCAGTACCCGGCTGTGCCGTGGCAGACCCGCGCGAGGCGGAGCAGATGCTCTTCTGCGAATGGTGCCGCGACATGGCGGGGCCGCTCTTTGCAGACATCCGCGACAAGCGCGGGCTTGCATACTACACGGGGGCTGCGCCGCTTCTCGGCGTGGATGCCGGGTGCCTCTTCCTCTACCTGGGCACCGCACCGGAGCAATGCGCCGCTGCCCGCACCGCGCTGGAGGAAATACTGGCGCAACTGGCGGAGCACGGCATGCCGGAGGATGCCCTGGAGCGCACCCGCGCCACCCTGCTCGCCGCGCGCACCTTCGCCATGCAATCCGGCAAGAAGATTTGCAGCTCCATGGCCGTGAACGAGGTCCTCAACCTCGGCGCAGACTACAACGACCGCCTGCCCGACCTCATCCGCGCCGTGACACCGGATTCCATGAACGCCTTCATCCGTTCCGTCCTCTCTCCCGCCGCCACCCGCACCTGGGTGCAGATTGGAGGGTAATAAAAGGTATTGATTTACGGCCTCTTGCAACTTTTTTGTTTTTTTGCAAAAAAAATTCTGCCACGGAGGGCATCACCGTGCTTATAGGTGGGTGAGGATGGCGCATGCGTGCTTCCCATCCTGCACAAAATCACCTATCATAACAAAGAATGCCCACGGAGCATACAGAACACGGAAATGCACAACAGGCCGGCCCGGATTGGGAGGCCTGGCTCCAGCGCTATAGCGGGAAGCTTTACTTCTACGCCGTGCACTGGAACGCGGAGGATCCGGAGGACGCCCTTCAGCACACCATGGTGAACACCGCACGCGCCGTGGCGGAGGGCCGCTGCCCTGCGGACGATGCCGCCATCCTGCGCTACGCTTTCACCACCCTGCGCAACAGGCTCCACCGCATGCACAGCGTGCGGGAGATGCGGCGCACCGGCGAGAACGCCTGGGGCGCGGAGATGCAGCTGCTGGAATCCACCCAGGCAACGAAGGATGAATGCCTGCAGGTGCAGGAAGCGGTTCGCAAGCTACCGCCGGAGGAGGGGGAGATTGTGGTGCTCCACCTGTGGGAGGAGATGAGCTTCCTGGACATCGCGGAGCTCTTGGGCATCAACCGCCACACGGTGTCCGCCCGCTACTGCCGCGCACTGACCAACATTAGAAAACACCTGACCCTTTTAGAGCAATGAAAAATACTAACACCCCAAATGGAATGAACGAGCGCCTGCTGGGCGCCATCGAGCGCGAGGTGCGCCCGCTGGAGGCCAGTCAGGTGGAAACGGAGCAGTACCTGCGCCGGTTCCGCATTGCCACCCTGCCGCAAGACAAGCGCCGGGGCATCCTGCTGGCGATGCAGACGGCGCAGCCCTACCGGCGGTCGTATCGCCGGGCCTACCGGCGCGTGGCGGCTGCGGCCTGCGCGGCTGGCATCCTGCTGGTGGGCGTGCTGCTGTACCCGCGCACGGAGCACAGCGCGGTGGAGCTGCCGCTGCAGCCCGCCTACACCGTGCAGGACGCGGCGGACCGCTCCGAATTCATCATCAAGGCCCCAATCGTCTTTGTATCCAACGATATTATGTAACATGAAAACAAACTATACCAAGTATATGCTGGCGGTCCTGCTCCTTGTGGCGGGAATCTCTCCTTGCGCGACAGCGCAAGACGCAGCCGGCAACGTGGTGCTCGGCATTGTGCCGCAGGAACGCGAACAGCAGCTCACCGTGCAGCAGGTGGCTGCAGACACCCCCGCCGCTCAGGCCGGTATCCGTGAGGGCGACACCCTGCTTTCCATCGCCGGGCACGCCGTGACCACGCGGGAAAGCCTGCGCCACGCGCTGGAGCAGATTCATGCGGGAGAACCCGCAGAGCTGCGCCTGATGCGCGACGGCAGTGAAATCACCTGCACGCTCACGCCCGCCCTGCGCGCCTCCTCCCTGGCGGCAGCCCGCCCCGAGGGCGAGGATGCCGAGGTGGCGGAGCGCATGCGCCCAATCAAAGACAATATCCGCAAGGCCCTGGCCAACCTGCCGGAAAATGCGGACACCGCCGTTATCCGCGAATCCATGCAGCAGCTGCTGCAAATAGCGGCGGAGAACGCATCCGTGCGCGGTATGGGGGTGCTGCGCCTGCAAGACGCGCAAGGCACCCTGGAGCTCAGCGAGCAGAACGGCAGCCTGGTGCTGGAGGCCTATGATGAAAACGGGGCTTCCGCCGGCAGCTGCCCGCTGGATACCGCCGAGCAGTGCCGCGCCATACCCGATGACATACTCGCCCGCTGCCGCAGCCTGGTGAGCGTGGAGCACTACAGCCGCGCAGAACGCAGCGGTATTCGCCCCGCAGACACCGTGCTGAGCATCAACGGCACCCAGGTGACCGACGACGACACCCTCAAGCAGCTGCTCGACACCGCACCGGACGGAGCCCTGGTGGAGGTGATGCGCATTGACCACACGGAGGTGCTGGAACTCGCCCCGCTGAACTATACCGCCCCCGTGCGCGAGCTCAAGGTGGACTGGGATGCGGAGGAGGCTGCAGAGGAGGCACACGAGGACGCCCGCAACGCCCTGCTCTGGGAGCTCTCCAGCGAGCACCCCGACAACACCGCCGTGCTGCGCGCCTGGAAACAGCTCAACCCGAACGGCCTCATGGCCTTCACGGACGAGCACGGCACCATCTACCTCTTCAAGGACGGCGGGGCCCTCACCGTGAAGGAGTGCGGCCACCTCACCCCCACCAAGACCTACCGTTCCACCATGCCGCTGCCGGAGGCCCTGCGTCTCCGCCTGCGCGACTTCAGAAACTAACCAACCATCAACATCACCACATCATATGAAAACATACATCATCATACCGCTTATCATGGCCTGCAGCCTGCTGCACGCCCAGGAAATGCCGCAGCAAGTGCGCCAGGACCTCAGCAAGCACCACGGCTTCGTCTTCGCCTGCCGCGTCCACTCCCTGCAGGAGCAGCTCGGAACCGCCTTCGTGAAAGACGACTTCCTCAAGCAGCTCGACACCGCCCTGCAGAAGAAGGTCATCTCCAAGCCCAAGACCCTGGCGGAGGCCATGGTGGCGGACATGCGCGACAACCTGGAAGTGCGCGACATCGACAACGCCCTGCTGCTCAAGCAGCTCAACCACGCGCTCACGGAGCTTCCCCAGATGAAGGAGGAGGCCGTGGAGAAGAGGCTCGTCAAGCAGAGCAAGAAGCTGGCCAAGCAGGTTATTCCCATCCTGCAGCAGCGCGAGGCCAACAAGGAGAAGCGCGTGCTGGAGCTCAACGCCAAGCGCGCCGGGGTCACCACCCTCTCCAACGGCGTGCAGATGGAGGTGCAGCCCGGTCAGGGCAGCATCCGCGCCGTCAACCGCATCATGATTGAGGAAGGCATCTCCGACCCCGAGCGCACCACCACCCAGTGCAGCGTGGACGACCTGCCGGAGGCCGTGCAGCGCGTGCTGGCCAAGGTGCCGCAAGGCTCCGCCTGGACCTTCTGGATTCCTGCGGAGGTCACGGACGCCATTGCCCACGAGGGCGAGGAAAGCAAGGAGGAACAGGCCGACCGCGAGGCCTTGATGGACCAGCTCGCCGGCGGCAACCGCCGCAAGAGCTTCAATACGCTCCAGAGGGAAAGGGAGGAAAAGGAACGCGCCAAGGAGGACGGCGACTTCCCCGCGCCGCGCACCACCCTGCAGAAAATCACCGTGTGGCAGGACGCCGCAGAGGCGCCCATTCGCCCGTTCTCCCATTCCACCCAAACCCAAAGCACCAAGTAAGCCATGAAAGCACGCCATATCATTCTGCTCGCCCTCAGCGCCCTGCCCCTTCTGGGGGCGGAGGAGGCCGGCACACCGCTCATGTTCCAACCCATGAAATGCGGCCTTACCGAACAGCAGCTCAAAACCACCAGCGCGGACGACGCTTTCGCGAAGCTCCATTTCAGCGGAGAGGTCTCCGACGCCACCAAGGAGAAGCTCAAGCAGATCTGGAACTCCGGCAAGGGCTACAGCGACCGCCTGGAGGCCCTGCACGCCTGGATGAAGGAGCTGGAGAAGGACCCCAACAGCACGGACGCCCAGGTGTTCCTGGCCTGGCAGGCCGCGCACATCTGGTTCGCCAGCCACGGCCAGCCGGAGCACCGCCTGTTCCTGGCGCACATCCGCCACACCTTCGCCTCCCCGCAGCCCACCATCTCCCGCCACCTCATGAGCCTCTTCCACCAGGTCAACATGCTGGAGATTCTCAGCGGCACCGGCTGCATCTGCGATGACTTCATCTCCATCACCGATGCCATCAACGATACCAACCCCTGGCTGCTGGAAGCGCTCTACCCCGCACCGGATGGGGCTTCCCGCATGCATGCGCTCAACCGCCTGTGGAGGGATCCCGTGGCGTACGCACCGCAGTTCGTCAACAGTATCCAGGTAGCCTACCGGGATATCCTGCGCTTGATGACCAATGATTTCGCGCACCTGCACCGCCGCGCCAAGGGCACGGGCCTGCAGCGCTGGCGCTACACCTGGGGCAAGGACCTGCCGCTCGCCGTGGATGCCGCCATGGACTACATCGACGCCCGCCACAACGGCGATATCGCCGCCACCAAGGAGGTGCGCACCCATATCCGCCAGCTCACGGAAGACCTCTCGCCGGACATGCTCGGCTTTGTGCCGCGCAGCATCCTGGCCGCCGCCCCCTACGCACGCGCCTGGAAGCCCCTCTGGGACGGCAAGGCATCCCTGTACGACATGCCGGATACCACCGCCGTCTACCTGCCGGGGTGGACCCCCAAGCTGCTCAGCAAGGAGGGCCTGCCGCCCGCCAAGGTGCTGACGGAGGACACCGCGCGCCTGGAATCCCTGCTGCAGAAGGCGGCGGGGGCCAAGACGCTGCCCGCCATGCTGGCGTACTCGCTCATCGAGGACGACCTGGCGCTGCCGGACGAGACGCGCCGCAGCTGGATGAACGTGGACGGGTACGACACCTTCAAGGCCGTGTTCGACATCGTGGTCACGCCCAACCTCGTGGATATCCTCATTGATGAGAAGGGCCCGCACTTCTCCAAGGACGACAAGGCGCTCCAGGCCGCATGCCGCGAGCTCAACCTCACGCTGCACCGCTGCATCGTGGCGCTCGCCATCATGGAGCGCGACGGGCAGAAGGACGAGCTGAAGAAGGGCTGCGAGGAGCTGGCCAAGCTGCTGAACCGCACCAAGACCTGGCCGCTCGTGTTCAACGAGTACGGCCTGCGCGGCATCAGCCCCATCGTGCTCACGGAGCTCGTCTCCCACTGCAACGGCAAGCCCGCCCTGCTCAAGGGGTTCACCGAGCTCACCTCCACCACCGTCACCTTTAGCGCCGCCGAGCAAGAGGGCAAGGGCAAGGTCAACCCGAAGGTGCTCGCCAGGTACATGCGCGACATGATGATCCTGCGCCGCGATTTCCACCGCAGCGAGAAGGAGCGCGCCAAGGTGGCCGAGCACTGGCTGGAGGCTGCCAAGGGCATGAAGCCGGAGACAGCCTGCGCCATGGTGGCGTACTGCTACATCAGCGGCGCGCCGGAGGAGCTGCTCAAAACCATCCCGGCAGACCCGGTGGAGTACTCCGGCCAAAACGCACTGCGGGGCTGCTGCCTGTACCGCTACGCCATGGAGCACGGCAACTCCGCCGCGCAGGAGAAAATCATCCGCGGCATGACATCCGACCCGCAGTACTACGGCTACCCCGCCACGCGCCTGGCATGCGCCATGCACGCCCGCTCACAGGGCAAGACCGCGGAGGCCCGCCGCTTCGAGAAGGACGCGCTCATCCTCTCCATCGCGGAGCAGCACTACGGCTACGGCTACCCGATATGGCAGTCGTACTTCGCTTTCCTGCAGCACGGGGCCCTGGCGGACCTGGTGAGGTACCTCTTCATCTGCCGGGAGCCCGACAACCGGGACTTCATGGGGCGGGCCATTCCCTCCCTGCTGGAGCAGGGCAATTTCGAGACTGCGGCCTTCGCGGCGGAACGACTCATCAACCTCAGCCTCAGGGATGCCACGCCCAACAACTCCAGCGGCACCCAGCTGCAAATCGTCTGCTGGCGCGCCATGGCGGATATCGGCCACGCCATGTACCTGTACCAGAAGGGTGACGCCGCCACGGCGGACAAGCTGATGGAGGCGGCGCTGCCGCTGCTGACGTGTGATGCCGACACGGCTCGGCGCGTGATTCCCGTGGTGCTGGGCTGCAAGGAGATTGACCAGGAGCGCAAGGACAAGTTCCGCGGCATCCTGGCCGCCGCCGCGCAGAAGAGCAAGCTGCCCGGCGCCAAGATTGCCGCCGCCGCGCTCAAGGCCGGGGCCAAGCACACCGTGGCCGCCCAGCCGGAGCCGGACCGCCTCAAGCTGCCGGAGGACACCATGAACATGTTCGAATCCCCCGTTTACACCTGGCACCTCAAGGACAGCGAGGGCAAGGTCACGGAGATGAAGGGCAGCATTGTGCGCGCCTGGTACGAGACAGAGACGGAAGGCAGCTGGGTCTTCCTGCGGCTGGAAAGCGGGCGCCTCGTAGAGGTGTTCCTCAACCAGGTGGCCAAGGACGACATCAAGAATGTCATCGACTGGAAGGAGAAAAACAAGATCCAGGTGTTCACCTACACGGATGCCCGGGGCCAGACCATCAACGCCAAGGTCTGTCGCCTGTACTCGGATGCCGCAAAGGCCGCCACCAACAACACATACGTGGAGCTGATGCGCCCGCACGGGGAAATCCGCACGGCCAATGTTGGAATGTTCAAGGAACGCAACGAGCTCATGAAGATGCCCATCCAGACGGATGAGAAGCCCGAGCTGCGCTGCTTCGACGAGCTGGGGCCCGCCATGGCCTACGCGGATGCCAACAGGTGCTCCCTGCGCGTCATCTTCCTTGGCGAGCACGGCAGCGAATACGAAAAGAACTTCCAGCAGAACATTGCCGGCAACCCGGACAAGGTCCGCGAGTGGCGCAGGGGCTTCGTCAACCTCGTTTGCTACCGGGACAAGGCGGGCAACTGGTCGGAGGCCGCGCAGGGCGTGCTCTCCATGGTGCACGAGTGTCTCGACGAGTTCCTGCCGCCCAATTCCAAGGCCCGCGAGGACTTCCTGAAGGGCGGCGGCATCATCGAGATTCCCTTCGAGCAGCGCACCGGAAACCTCTTTGTCCAGAACGCGGGCGCGGTCAAGCTCACCATCAACGTGAAGCCCGGCGTCTTCTCCGGCGGTTCCACCTCCAAGGATGACGTGGCCGCCATGTCGCAGGCCATCCAGAAGGGAGACGCAGACACGCTGCGCCGCCTCATCAAGGCCAACCCCGCGCTACTGCGCGAGCCCTGCGGCAGGCAGAAGGCCTGCTCGCCGCTCTTTGATGCCGTGATGGAGGGCAAGCCCGCCCTCGTGCAGGTTCTGCTGGAGGAGGGCGCCAACCCCAACGAGATGAACAGGGGCGGCTTCCCCGTGCTCGGCATCGCCTGCCTGCACGGCAACCCGGACTCCGTGCGCATCCTGCTGGAGAAGGGCGCAGACCCGAACAAGGCCCCCATGACCGCCAGTTTCGAGCCGCAGAAGCCCATCAACAACGCGCTGGGCAAGCTGCCCATCATCAAGCTGCTGGTGGACCACGGCGCCCAGGTCACCGGAGAGGACCTGTTCTCCATTCTCAACCGCAGCGGCAACAACTTCGAGGCCGCGGACTACATTATGCAGAAGTGCGGGGACAAGATTGACCTGAATGCGAAAAACGTGTTCGGCATGACGACCATCCTCCAGCAAATGGTGCAGAACAAGGAGGTGGAAAGGGTGGAATGGCTGCTGGCCCACGGTGCCAACGCCAAGGAAACCACCACGGACCCGCAGCTCCAGCAGGTGCCGCTCTTCTCCACCGTGTGCGAGAAGAACGATGCCAACAACCCCAAGAGCCTCAAGATACTTGAGAGCTTCCTGAAGCACGGTGCGGATGCCAACGCCGTTTGCAAGATTCCCGGCGGCCAGGTTTCCGTGCTGGGCAAGTGCATCAACGCGGACCTGTACGACCACGCGCTCATGCTGCTCCAGCATGGTGCCAAGGGTGATGCGGTGGACTCCGCAGGATGCCCCCTGCTGTACACGCTGGCAGAGCGCTCCGCTGCCCCGGAGAACGCCGGCAAGCAGGACAAGCTGCTGCAGGTGGCGGATGCCCTGGTGAAGAACGGGGCCAAGACCTCCCAAAAGGCCAAGGGGCAGCCTGCACTCAAGAGCTGGGCCAAGGAAACGCCCGGCGGCAAACCCCGCGCCTCCGCAGAAATGCTCAAGTGGATTGAAGCTCATTGAGAATTGACAAAGACTGCGTGCCACCAGGCGCGCACAGAATCCATGGCCGGCCCGGGCTCCCGGGCCGGCCATGCTAATTGTGTCAACGTGGCCGCTTCATTTCACAGTCTGTTGACAAAGCGGGGAAGGGGTGCTAGAATCGCGCGCGCCAAAAAGGCAGCGTTAGTGCTGCACAGCAAAAGAGATACGTTATGTTGGAGAATCCCACCTTTGTTTTGTTCGTGATCCTGACGTTGGGGATTGCGCTGGGCAATATTGAAATCAAGGGCATTTCGCTGGGTAGTTCCGGTGTGCTCTTTGTGGCCCTGCTGGCGGGGCACCTGGGTTACAAGGTGCCTACCGGGGTAATGGGTATCGGCACGGCCCTGTTTGTGTACTGCGTGGGCCTGGGCGTGGGTAACCGCTTTTTCTCCGCCCTGCGAAGCAAGGGCAACAAGCTGGTGCTGCTCTCTGTGTTGGTGGTGGGGCTGGCGTGGCTCGTGTCTTGGCTCTCGGCCCTGCTTCTGGGGATTGACGACAAGTTGATTGCGGGCCTGTTTGCCGGTGCGTGCACCAGTACTCCCGCCCTGGCGGCCGCCACGGAGGCCGCAGAGGTGGTGACGCAGGCGGGCGACCCCGATTCCGGTTTGGTCAACATCGGCTACGGCGTGGCCTATCCCTTCGGCGTGATTGGCGTGGTGCTCTTTGTGCAGCTGCTGCCGCGCCTGCTCAAGCAAAGCCTGGATGCCCCCACCGAGGAGGAGAAGGGGCACGACCCTCACAAAATCATCCGCCGCGTGGTGGTGGTGACCCATCCGGATATCATCGGCCGCAACATCAACGAGTACCTGGGTGAGGGCGTGATGAAGTGCAGCATCACCCGCAAGGTGCAGGACGACCTGCTGCTGCCGCTGGACGAGCAGGATGTGTTCAGCAAGGACATGAACCTGCTGATGCTCGGTGAGCGCCACCAACTGAAGCATGATGCCGCGCTCATCGGCCATATTGATTCCTCCCGCCGCCCCCGTGCGTACGGTGATGAGAAGGCGGAGGTCATCATGCTCAACCGCAAGATGTGCAACCAGACCCTGCAGGAGCTCAATTTGATGCACGAGTACGGCATCACCGTCTCCCGCGTGTCCCGTCTCGGAAACGTCTTCGTTCCCACGCGCGACACGGAAATCATCCCGAACGACGTGCTGACCATTGTGGGCACGCCGAAGGACATCAAGCGTTTTTCCGCAGATTGCGGGCACCGCGGCAGCGCGCTGAACGCCACGGATGTTTTCTCCCTGGTGCTGGGCGTGGCCCTCGGCATTCTCATCGGCAACGTCCGCTTCTCCATGGGAGACGGGGATGGTTTTTCCCTCGGCATGGCCGGCGGGCCGCTGGTGGTGGCGCTCATCCTGGGCCATTTCGGCAAGATAGGCCCCGTGGTGGGCTTCATGCCGCGCCCGGCGCGGGTGCTGCTCATGGAGTTTGCGCTCATGCTCTTCCTGGCGGGAGCCGGTGTGGATGGCGGCTCCAAGCTGGTGGAAACGCTGGCGGCGCAGGGCCTCACCCTCTTCCTGGTGGGCGCGGGCATCACGCTTGTTCCCATGGTGGTGGCCTACGTTTTGGCCCGCTATGTCTTCCACCTTTCCCTGCCGGAATCCTTGGGTGGTGTCTGCGGAGCCATGACCTCCACGCCAGCCCTGGGTGCCATCACCGCCAAGACGGACCGCCAGGAACCCGTGATTGCGTATGCCACGGCCTATCCCGCCGCGCTCATCATGATGACCATCCTGGCCAAGCTCCTGCTGGAGCTGCTTCCCTAGCCGCATCTTTTCGTTTTACAAAGCCCCGGGAATGGGCTAGAATGCAGGGCAAATGAATACGTTTACCCTCATGATGGCGGCAGCAACCGCCGCCGCGCTGGCCACGCCGGCGTTCTGCAAGGCGGAATCACGAAAAGGCGCACCCAAGGTTCCGGAACTGGGGCGGGTGATGTATGTGGGTGATTCCATCACCCACGGCATCAACTCCGCCTCCTACCGCTGGGCGCTCCACAAGATTCTGGTGGACAACGGCATTGAATCCACCGCCGTGGGCTACCGCAAGGGAAACCACTCCGGCGGCGTGCAGCCCGGCACCTCATACAACGGCAAGCCTTTCTCCAATATCCACAGCGCGCAGGCCAGCGCTCGCGCCTGGGAGCTCGCCGGCAGGAAGGCCGGCGGCAGGTATGACAACACCAACCTCGCCAACTGGCTCGGCCTTTCCTCCAAGAAGACGGATGGCGGCACCTATGCCGGGGAAACATACCAAGCGGACACCTTTATCCTGCTCATCGGCACCAACGACCTGATGTCGGACAAGACGGCGGAGGGTATCACCCCCGAGAAGGTGGAGGGCCTGCTGGGGCGCAACGGCACCATGCAGGAAATTGTGGATACCATCTACAAGGCCAACCCCAAGGCCACGCTCGTTATCATGACCGTCCCCTGCTGGACGCGGCACGCCAACTGCAACGATGCCGAGGTGCACGCGGACGTGAAGAAGTACAACGAGCGCCTGGCCGCCTGGGTGGCCAGGGCGGCGGGCAAGCGTGATATCCGCCTGGTGCAACTGGACCAGGGCATGGTGGACGTGGCGGCAGACGCTCCCTTCTACGGCTGCGATTCCATGTTCAACAAACCCGGCTCGGATGGCCTGCACCCCAATGCGCAGGGAGATTTGCTCATGGCCGGCCAACTGGCGAAAGCCCTGGGGCTCCACGGCCGCACTGCCGGGCTGGAGCGCAAGGCCGTGCGCGAGCCGGGCGCTTCCGGGGCCAAACCCAAGGTGCTTGCCAAGGGGGATTCCATTCCCCTGACCTGGAAGGAGAAACCCGGGGATGACGGCTTCACCGCAGAGTTCACCCTTCAGGTGGGCGACGGTGCCAAAGGCGGCTGGAAAACCGGGGCGGAGAACGCCCTCTCCATCACCGTGGGCAACGATTCCCTCTCCGGCACCCTCACCATTGACGAGGCCCACATCTCCTGGGACGGCAAGGTTCTCTACTCGGCGGACATGTCTACCCTTTCCCAGCCCCTGCACGTGGTGTACACCGCCGGCAAGGCGGGCGCGGACGGTATCCCCTCCGGCTTCTATGTTTGGTTGGGGGAGAGGCTGATAGGCGAGGCCCTGCCTACCCAGGCTCCAGCAGACAGCGGTATCAAGACGAATATCAAGGCCAAGGTGGTTGCCCCCGCTCTGCACCCGAAGCCCGTGGCCCCGCTCATGGGCAAGTAACCGCGCCGCATCCCCGCTCTCCTGCGTGCAGCAGCGCAAATCCCTTTACACGCGCGGCGGAAAGGGGTATGCTTGCGGCATGAAGAAGCTTTTTATGGCGTTGCTGCTGGCGGCAACGCAGATGGTGCAGGCGTGGCAGCAGGTGAACGAGAACGCGCCGGAGCCCGCGCGCGAGTTCCGCGCGGCCTGGGTGGCCACCGTGTTCAACTTGGATTGGCCGTCCCGTGCCGGGCTTGCCGCCTCCGCGCAGCAGGCGGAGCTCATGCGTATCATCCAGACCGCGCAGAAGCTGCATCTCAACGCCATCATCCTGCAGGTTCGCCCCACGGGTGATGCCCTGTACAACTCTTCCTTGGAGCCCTGGAGCGGCTGGCTGAGCGGTCCCGGCGTGAACCCAGGGTACGATCCGCTGGCGCTTGCATGCCAGGAGGCCCACAAGCGCGGTATCGAGGTGCACGCCTGGTTCAACCCGTTCCGCGCCACGGTGAGCGGCAAATCCGTGGGCCGCGGGCATGTTTCCCAGCGCTATTCCAACCTGATGCTGCGCGCAGGCAGCACCACCATGCTCAATCCCAGTGCCTCCGCCGCCCAGAGCCATGTGCAGAACGTCATTCTGGATGTGGTGCGCCGCTATAATATCGATGGCGTGCACCTGGACGACTACTTCTACCCCTACCCGCCCAACCACAACGTGGCAGACGGCAAAACGCCCGCCCAGCGCCGCGCCGCCATTGATTCATTCGTCTCCTCCCTCTACCGCAAAATCAAATCCGTGAAGCCGTATGTGCGCTTCGGTATCAGCCCCTTCGGTATCTGGCAGCCGGGCTATCCCTCCGGTGTGCAGGCGGGCGTGAACGCCTACGAGCATTTGGCCTGTGATGCCCGCAAGTGGCTCGCCAACGGCTGGGTGGACTACCTGGCCCCGCAGCTCTACTGGCCCTGCCAGGGGCCGCAGAGCTTCCCCGCGCTCATGCAGTGGTGGAGCGGCGTGAACACCTCCCGCCCCGTGTGGCCCGGCATTGCCACCGTGCGCATCGGCGGCAAGGAATTCGGCGGCCGCGGGGCAGGGGAGATTGTGCAGCAGATCGGCTACACCCGCCGCTTTGCCCGCCAGGGTAGCGGCCAGCTCTTCTGGAGCTGGAAATCCATTGCCTCCAACAAGGGCGGCATTCAGGCGGAGCTGCTCAAGCTCTATCCCACGCTGGCCCTGCCGCCCGCCATGCCCTGGTGCGGCTCCGGCGCGCCCTCCCGCCCCACTGTGCAGGGGGTGGATACCGCCCAAGGCTGCGCCCTGGCCTGGTCTGCGGCCAACAATGTCCGCAAATGGGTGATTCAGGTGGGCTCCCGCGGCCGCTGGTGGACCATGTACATCCTCCCCGGCAACTGCACCCGCATCACCCTGCCTGCCAACGTGGCACGCAGCTGTGACCGCATTGCCGTGCGCCCCATCTCCGGCACCGGCGTGAGCGGCACCCCGGGTGTCCTGCGCCGCTGATGCAGCGCGGGTGGCGCTGCCGCAGTACCAAGCGTTGCCTGAAAGTTGGGCGTTCCGCGCGCCCGGCCCGCATTTTGGGGTTGCCACGGGGTGCGCTCGTGGTATAATGCCCTTGTTATGAGTACAGACTCTCCCAAGGCGGAATTGTCCGCCTCTGTGAAACGTTATGCCTGGTACCTGATGTTTATGGCAGGTCTGGGTGGCCTCCTGTATGGTATTGACGTAGGCGTGATTGCCGCCGCCCTGCCGTATATTGAAAAGACCTCCACCTACACGCTGGGTCAGCTTTCCGGCGTGGTGATGGCCGTGCTGCTCGGCTCGGTGATATCCTCGCTCTTCGCCGGCATGCTGGCGGAATGGCTGGGCCGCAAGAAGGTCATCATCATTTCCGCCTTGCTCTTTACCCTGAGCATTCCCGTCATCTGCTTGTCCGACAACGTGTACGCCATGCTTATGGCGGGCCGTCTCCTGCAGGGCGCATCCGCCGGGCTCGTCGGCGTGGTGGTGCCCATGTACCTGGCGGAATGCCTGGATGCGCAGTCCCGCGGCAAGGGTACGGGCATGTTCCAGTTCCTGCTTACGGTGGGTCTGGTGTTCGCCTCTGTGGTGGGTATTGTCACCACGGCTTGGGTGGGTGCCGCCACGGACGTGACGGTTTCCCTGGCGGACAAGGCCACTGCGTGGCAGACGATTTTCTGGTGCTCCGCGCTGCCGGGTCTTATCCTGTTCCTGGGTGCGTTCAAGCTGAAGGAATCCCCGCGTTGGCTGTACCGCCGCGGTCGTGAGGACGAGGCTCTCATCTCGCTCGCCGCCAACAACGGCGAGGAGGCCGCCAAGGAGATTTTGGCGGAAATGAAGGCCGCAGACAAGGCCGAAGAGGAGCAGAAGGCCCAGGTGGCCGCGCAGTCCAAGGGGGATTCCCTGCTGCAGCGCAAGTATGTGATTCCCTTCATCCTGGCTGTGGTGGTGCTCGCCTGCACCCAGGCCACCGGTATCAACTCCGTGCTGAACTACTCCGTCAAGATTTTCCAGCAGGCCGGCTTGGAGGGTGAAACCGCCAACTGGGCGGACCTCGCCATCAAGGTGGTCAACATGCTCATGACCATTGTGGCCGTTTCCCTGGTGGACAAGAAGGGCCGCACCTTCCTGCTCAAGATGGGCACGCTGGGCATCATTGCCGGCTTGGCCGGCGTGGGCGGCATGTTCCTCTCCTTGGAAAAGGACCGCGTGGACGTGACCGAGTTCGTGCAGCAGCAGGTGAAGGAGGGCGCCTATCTCAAGCTCTCCGTGGAGGATGCCGTGCGCTCCGCCCCTGAGAATCCCGCTTTCATCAAGGACGGCAAGGTGCTGCCCGGCATGCAGCTCATTGTCACCTACAAGCAGGGTGACGGCAGCAACCAGATTGTTTCCGAATACTTTGACCGCGCGGCTCTCGTTGCCTCCGTGAAGGATGCCTCCGGCCTGGACTACGCCGATGGCGCCATGGGCAGCGTGGACGTGGCCGCTGCGCAGAAGGATTTCGAGAAGAGCATGAAGGCCGAACAGGCTGAAAAGGTGGAAGAGGCCGCCATTGAGAACCTCTCCGACAAGATCCGCATGAAGATGGTGCAGGGCTCTTGGAAGGATGAGGAACAGGAGAAAACGGTGGTGAAGGACCTGCAGCGCCTGGAAAGCAACGGGGACCGCGCCATCGTGATGCCCGCCTTCGAGATGGCCCGCGATGCCCGCGCCTGGTACGTGAAGGTATGGGATGCCCTCTTTACGCCGGAATCCGAAATGGTGAAGGATGAGGCCCTTCTCAAGCCCCTGGAGGTGTCACGCGCCGAGGTGGGCATGAAGCCCGCTCCTCTCACCGGCTGGCTGGTGACCGCCTTCTTCGTGGTGTTCATCGCGTTCTACGCGGCGGGCCCGGGCGTGTGCGTGTGGCTGGCGCTCTCCGAGCTGATGCCCACCCGCATCCGCGCCAACGGTATGGCCATTGCCCTGCTCATCAACCAAACCGTCTCCACCACCATTGCCGGCACCTTCCTGCCGTGGGTGGGTGCGTACGGCTACTCCAGCGTGTTCTTCACCCTGGCCGGCTTCACGGTGATCTACTTCATCACCGCTGCCTTCTTCATGCCGGAGACCAAGGGCCGCACCCTGGAGGAAATCGAAAAGTACTTCACCACCGGCAAGATGCCCGAGTGATTGCCTGAGTACTAGTTCCTATTTTCAAGGTGCATCCGGCGTTCTGCCGGGTGCACCTTTTTCTGCGCCTGCAGCCCCTCTTGTCATTTGCCGCATTTTAAGATTGAATCGCTCCAAGGATGGGGGTACAATACGCACGCGCGAGTGCTATTTATGCGCACTGATTTTCAACAGTCATCCAATCATGAACACGACATACAGCACCATTGATGCCAACGAGGCGGTGGCCTCCGTGGCGTACCGCTGCTCGGAAGTGGCGGCCATTTATCCCATTACGCCCTCCTCCCCCATGGGTGAGTCGGCGGAAACCTGGACCTCCGTGAACCGCAAGAACCTGTGGGGCACCGTTCCCTCCATTGTGGAGATGGAAAGCGAGGCCGGCGCGGCCGGCGCCGTGCACGGCGCGCTGCAGACCGGCTCCCTGGCCACCACGTTCACGGCTTCCCAGGGCCTGCTGTTGATGATTCCGAACATGTACAAGATTGCGGGTGAGCTCACCCCGTGCGTGTTCCACATTGCCGCCCGCGCGCTCGCGGCGCAGGGCCTTTCCATCTTCGGCGACCACAGCGATGTGATGGCCTGCCGCGCCACGGGCTTTGCCATGCTCTGCGGCGCCAGCACGCAGGAGGCGCCGGACATGGCTGCCATCTGCCACGCCGCCACCCTCAAGAGCCGCGTGCCCTTCATCAACTTCTTCGACGGTTTCCGCACCTCCCACGAGGTGGGCAAGATTGCCGATATCTCCGATGACACGCTGCGTGCCATGATTGACCAGAAGCTGGTGGACGAGTTCCACGGCCGCGGTCTCACGCCGGACTCTCCCTTCGTGCGCGGCACCGCCCAGAACCCGGACGTCTATTTCCAGGGCCGCGAAACCGTCAACAAGTACTACGATGCCGTGCCCGGCATTGTCAAGGATTGCATGAAGCAGTTCGGTGAGCTCACCGGCCGCCACTACGATCTCGTGGAATACATCGGCAGCCCCACGGCCACCCGTGTCATCGTCATCATGGGCTCCGGTGCAGAGGCCTGCCTGGAAACCGTGCAGGCCATGGGTGAGGATGTGGGCGTGCTCAAGGTGCGCCTGTACCGCCCGTTCCCGGCGGAGGATGTGATTGCCGCGCTGCCCAAGACCGTGCAGAAGATTGCCGTGCTGGACCGCACCAAGGAACCCGGCAGCCAGGGCGAACCCCTGCTGCAGGATGTGACCCAGGCGCTCTACACCGCCAAGGCCGCAGGCAAGCTGCCTTTCGAGGTGCCCGTGGTGGTGGGCGGCCGTTACGGCCTGGGCTCCAAGGATTTCACCCCCGCCATGGTGAAGGGTGTGTTCGACGAGCTCGCCAAGCCCGAGCCCATGACCGGCTTTGCCGTGGGTATCGAGGACGACGTGACCGGCAAGTCCATCGCCTATGACCCGGAGTTCTCCACGGAATCCCCGGAGGTGACCCGCTGCCTCTTCTACGGCCTGGGTTCCGACGGTACGGTGGGTGCCAACAAGGACGCCATCAAGATTATCGGCAAGCACACGGACCTGTATGTGCAGGGCTATTTCGAGTACGACTCCAAGAAGTCCGGCTCCTCCACCATCTCCCATCTGCGCTTCGGCCCCAAGCCCATCCACAGCACGTACTTCATCCACAGCGCCAACTTCATTGCGCTGCACCAGCCCAGCCTGCTCAACATCCTGGACTTCCTGAAGAACGCCGCTGACGGTGCCACCTTCCTCATGAACACGGCCACCGCGCCGGACAAGGTGTGGGATACCCTCCCCGCCCGCATGCAGAAGCAGATTATCGACAAGCATATCACCATGTACTGCATCGACGCCTTCAAGGTGGCCAAGGCCACGGGTATGGGCGGCCGTATCAACATGATCATGCAGACCTGCTTCTTCAAGCTCTCCGGCGTGATTCCCGCAGAGGAGGCCATCGGCTACATCAAAGAGGCCATCAAGAAGACCTACGGCAAGAAGGGCGAGGAAGTCGTCGCCAAGAACATTGCCGCCGTGGATGCCTCACTGGACAACCTGCACCAGGTCGTCCTGGGCACGGAAATCACCGGGCACGAGCTGCCGCCCTATGTGCACGGCGACGCCCCCGCTTTTGTGAAGGATGTGCTCGGCAAGATCATCTCCGGCAACGGCAATGATGTGAAGGTCTCCGAGATGCCCGTGGACGGCACCTTCCCGAGCGGCACCACCCAGTACGAGAAGCGCGACCTGGCGCTCATGATTCCCGTGTGGGAGCCGGAGAAGACGGAAACCTCCAAGGCCTGTATCCAGTGCGGCAAGTGTGTGAACGTGTGTCCGCACGCCGCCCTCCGCGCCCAGATGGCCGACCCGGCGGACCTGGCCGGGGCCCCCGCCACGCTCAAGTGCGCGGATGCCTCCAAGATGCACAAGGAATGGCAGGGCAAGAAGTTCATCATCCAGGTGTCCGCTTCGGACTGCACGGGCTGCACGCTGTGCTCCCGCGTGTGCCCCACGGGCAGCCTGATCATGACCCCCGCCTCCCAGGCGCTCAAGCCGCAGGCGGAGAACTGGAAGTTCTTCGACAACCTGCCGGATCCGGACCGCACCAAGCTCAACGGCTCCACGGTGAGGGACGCCCAGTTCCTGCGCCCGCTCTTCGAGTTCTCCGGTGCCTGCGCCGGCTGTGGGGAAACCCCGTACATCCAGGCTCTCACCCAGCTCTTCGGCACCCGCCTGGTGGTGGCCAACGCCACCGGCTGCTCCTCCATCTACGGCGGCAACCTGCCCACCACCCCGTGGTCACACGGCAAGGACGGCCTCGGACCCGCTTGGAGCAACAGCCTCTTTGAGGACAACGCCCAGTTCGGCCTCGGCTTCCGCGTCTCCCTGGACAAGAAGCAGCAGTTCGCCCTGGAGCTCCTGGATGCCGCCGCTCCCGCCATCGGCGAGACGCTCGTGCAGGCTATCAAGGAGAACCCGCAGAAGACGGAGGCGGAGGTGCAGCAGGCCCGCGAGACCGTGGCTGCCATCAAGGCTGCCTGCGGTGATACCCCGGAACTGGCCGCCCTCAAGGCCCACGCCAACTACCTCGTCCGCAAGTCCGTCTGGATTCTCGGCGGCGATGGCTGGGCGTACGATATCGGCTACGGCGGTCTGGACCACGTGCTGGCTTCCGGCCGCAACGTAAAGGTCATGGTGCTGGATACGGAGGTGTACTCCAACACCGGCGGCCAGTGCTCCAAGTCCACCCCGCGCGCGGCTGTGGCCAAGTTCGCCACCACCGGCAAGGACCAGGTGAAGAAGGACATCGGCTACATGGCCATGACCTACGGCAACATCTACGTGGGCTGCGTGGCCTTCGGCTCCAACGATGAGCACACCCTCAAGACCCTCGCGGAAGCTGAGGCATACGATGGTCCCGCCCTCATCATCGCCTACAGCCACTGCATCAACCACGGCATCAACATGGCCGACGGACTCGACCGCCAGAAGGCCGCCGTGGACTGCGGACGCGTGCTGCTCTACAACTTCAACCCGGACAACATCAAGCAGGGCAAGAACCCGCTCACCATCAAGAGCAAGGCTCCCAAGTTGTCCGTGCGCGAAGCTCTGGTGGGCGCAGACGGCAAGGGCGGCGAGAACCGCTTCCGCCTGCTCGCACGCGGCAACAAGGAGCGTTTCGAGAAGCTCATCGCCATGGAGGAAAACGATGTGAAGCGCCGCTGGGACCTCTACCAGGCCCTGGCCTCCATCGACTACTCCTCTGCGGCGGAGCCCACCTCCCCGCAGGCCTGATTCAGGCATCCATTCATCTCATCCGGGCGGGCCTCCACGGCTCGCCCGGATTTTTTGTATACATGTGGAAAAAAACGCGCACAATAGGCTTGCATAGGTGCTGAAAAAAATGTAAACTGCGCCAGTCCTCAGTCGGGATGCGCCAACTTCTTCATAGAGTGCGGGCTCTTCCCATTCTGCGAACACCTGAATCACAAACACGAATAAACTCATGAAAGCAACTTTGTTCACTCTTCTCGCTCTTGGCAGCTTCGCCATGGCCGAGGAACCCGCTGTCACGCTCAACGACATGCTCTTCACCACGACTGTGCCACAGAATAAGGCAAACGACGGCGGCGGCTATGGCGGTATTGTCATGACAATTTCTAAGGACAACGATCGTTTGACCCCTCATCAGGATTGGACTCTTGGAGATACTTACCAGTTGACGAGCATTGAGCTTGCCGACCGTAATTCAAAATCCACTGCTTTGAATGGCACGCTGCTTATCCTTGCTGATGCAAACAACAAGTTCATGGCCTCCTCGAATACCGCCACGTTGAAAGAGATTAGCCATGTCTCAGATTGGGGGTGGGACTACACCCGTCCGTTTGCAACCTACACCTCGTTCCTGGATAAGGACGAAAAAGCTGTGACCTTGAATGTTGGTACTCAATATCGCCTTTTTGTCTCCACGGAGGAGAAGCTTGAGAGCTTCTTTCAGAGTGGGGACGAGGCGCTGAGCATTGACTACGTGAATACCCCCGCTTTGTTTGCCTGCGGCAAAGGTACTTACGATACTGGCACAGTAACCAACCTCGGTTTCCTCTCCAACAATGCCAGTCTTGCGCTGACAGCGCAAGGCTACGCCCCCCTGGTGGGTATTACGGTTTCTCCGGTTAGTGCTCCCGTTCCCGAGCCTGCAACCGGCACGCTTTCCCTGCTTGCTCTGGCCGGCCTTGCTGCCCGCCGTCGCCGCAAGTAAAAGGATTTGCAGAGATAGTTTGGCAAAGGCCCTCCCGCGGAGAAACGGGAGGGCCTTTAGTATTGGTGCGCGCAGGGAGAACCGGTGGGACTGGTTATGCTGCAAGCGGTGAATGTAGCGTGTATTTCCTTTGTTTTCTCAGGTCACACATGCTCGCCCGGATTTTTTTTACAAAAAATTGAACACTTGCTCCCGGTTTTGTGTCTACCCGTTATAAGCCCCGAGTGGGGCAAGGCTGTTGAGACAGTTTTTTCATGTAGTTTGTTTTTTGTTTGGCCGGCGGGCGCTGAAAGGCGTCCGCCGGTTTTTTTGTCTCAAATCCGGGACCGGGGTAGGTTTGCGCCTAGTCCAGCGGCATACCAGGGTCTCTTGTGATGTGGGCGCGGCGCACCTTGGCGTAGTCCACCTTGCCGTGCTTGCGCAGGTATTGGATGAGGCAGTCGCGGCCGGGCATGTTGAGGGCGTGGCCGGGGTCCTTGTGGGGGAAATCCGCGGCGGCGGCAAAGCTGGAGACGGCCACGGTATAGGTCTTTTCCGGGTCCAGGGGTGATCCGTCCGCCAGCTTGATTTCCGTAATCTCCACCTTGTTTCCCTTGTGGAGGTGTGCGGAGTAGGTGATGCCGGAGGCGCTGGGTGCGCCGTGGTGGTCGAGGAGGGCGCAGGCGAGGATGAAGTCG
Source organism: Akkermansia sp. (assembly GCA_045641125.1). Lineage (GTDB taxonomy): Bacteria > Verrucomicrobiota > Verrucomicrobiia > Verrucomicrobiales > Akkermansiaceae > Akkermansia. Next base: position 12,383 of record JAZUGI010000080.1, on the reverse strand, counting down.
CGCAGCTCCTGCGCGTTGAGCTTGAAGTGCACGGTGTCGTTGCCGAAGGGATCGATGCGGTAGACATCGCTGAGGCGGATGGGCCCGGCGGGGAAGGAATCAATGCGGATGCCGCCGATGTTGACGATGGCGATATCCGCGCCGGTGACTTCCCGCACGGCATCCGTGAACAGGCAGCCCAGTTCCTCCTTGGCGGTGATATCACGCGCGTTTTCCGCAATCTGTTCGTTGAGCGCGGGGTCGTTCATGAAATCCTGCACCATCTTGGCAATTTCTGCATCCGGCTGGCAGGAGGCGGTGGGCAGGAGCCTTGCCTCCTTGGATACCACCTTGCCGTCCTGCACGTCAAGGGTGATGCGGGTGAGGTAGGAGGCCTTGTTCTCCGCCTGGGTGACCATGACGTTTCCGGCCATGTAGCCGCCATCCACCTTGGTGTGGGTGTGGCCGCCCACAATGAGATCCACCCAGGGGCACTGCTTGGCGAGCTCCACATCGTCTTCGAATCCCAGGTGGGTGAGCAGGATGAGCACATCGCACCGCTCGCGCAGCCACTTGTATTCCTGCGCCACCTGGAAGGGATCCCGGAAGGTGAAGCCCTTCACGTTTTCCGCCAGCGTGTCCGGCCGGCCGTTCACCCCGAGCTGCAGCAGCCCCAGCACGCCGATGGTTACGCCCTTGCGCTCGAAGATGCGATAGGGCTGGGTGAGGATGCGGGCTTTGTCCTCCGCCTCCGCATTGGCGCAGACCACGCGGAATTCCGCGCTGTCAATAAGGTCGCGCATGTCGTCCACTCCGGTATCGAAGGAGTGGTTGCCGAGGGCGCTGAGGTTGAAACCGATGCGGTTCATGATAGCGACCATGGGCCAGCCGGAGCGCGGGTTCATGTCGCTGAAGGGGTTGCCTGTGCGGTTGTCGCCGGCGGACAGGAGCAGGGCCTGCGGGTCCCTGGCGCGCTCCTGTTTCACCAGGGTGGCGAGCTTGGGCATGTTGTCCAGTGCGGCGTGCATGTCGTTGATACCGAGCACGGTAATCTCTTCTGCGCCGGCGGGGTATGCCAGGCAGAGCAGGGCGGCGGCCAGGATGCGGCTGAGTGTTTTCTGCATGTCAGTTTTTGGGTTTGCTGGTGAATATCTTGCGGTTGGCCTTCATGGGGCTGTCCGGGGCAATCTCGTTCCCGTAGGCATCGTAGAGCTTGGCAATGCTTTTCACGCCAGCCGCACGCACGGCGTCTGCGGCCTTCGCCCCCGTGAAGACCTCCACTTCCTTGTTGTCAACATATACTTTCATTTCAATGTTGAATGATATCAGTTGGAGCAGGGGTGTTCAACCTTATTTTTCAGGCGCTCTTGCGAATCGGTGATTGAAACTCAAGGAGAGCGTCAAATTCACGGGTTCCCAAAAACTTTTGGGAAACATGTGCAAAACGGGATTGTCCGGGCCAGGGAATAGGCCCTGTTCTCATCCCGCGTAGCTGTGCAGGGAGTTGAGGGAAGGCAGGAAGTTCACCACCAGGAAGGTGATGAGCACAGCGGCGAAACCCAGCAGCAGCAGGGGGCGCCGCCAGGTGGCAAAGGCGGTGTGCCCGCAGCTGTGGAAGTAGAGCAGGTAGAGAATCCAGGTGATGAGCGACCACACTTCTTTGATGTCCCAGGCCCAGTAGCTGCTCCAGGCGGCATCCGCCCAGATGGCACCGCTGGCCAGGCCGAAGGTCATGAAGGGGAAGGCGAGCCGCACCACGGCATCCGCTGCGGCCAAACGCTCCTCTTTCTTGGAGCGGAAGGAGGCGAGCGCCAGCATGGCGGCCACCGCCATGAGGCCGTATGCAATCACGTATGCGGTGACATGCGGTACAAACCAGGGGGATTGCAGCGCGGGCATCTGCCGCCAGTGCGCCTGCAGCGGCATGCAGAGGGCGCCGATGAGCGCTATGCCTGCCGCAGCGGCCAGCCAGCCGCAGAGGTCGTGCCCGCGCCAGCGGCGGAGGTACACGGCGGCGGGGGCCATCACCAGCGGGAAGAACGACAGCACGTGGCGCATGTTGCCGAAGGGCGGCGCGGCCGCCAGCACCGCATTGGCCGCCAGCAGCAGGAGCGCCACCCACCATGCCGCACAGAATGCCTTGCGGGCCGCGTGTATGCGCCCGCCCGCATCAAGCGCGCAAGAGGCGGTGCAGAGCAGCGCGGCCAGCGCAGTCAGGGTGATGACAGCGGCGCTCATGCGGCTTCATCCTCCTTCCTCCACCAGCACCAGCATGCGGTGCAGACAATGATGCCGACCATGCCGGAAATCACGGCCAGGCGTCCCGGGGCGCGGCGCAGCAGGAGGCATACGCAGGGTTCGCCCCTGTTCATGCCGTGGCTTTCCAGGTACACCTGCCAGCCCTTGACGGAAAGGGGCTCGTTCACGCGCAGGGTGGCGTTGTACTTCTCCTCTCGTCCGCGGTGGATGGTGGCCACCTCGCAGGTGGAGGAGTATTCCTTCACGGTGGGCGGGTTCTGCACGACCACGCGCGGCGGGTTGCCGGGCAGCACCTTGCAGGAGCTCGGCATGTTCGGGGCCTTTTTCAGCTCCGTGGCGGGAATGCGCTCCCCGTCCACCAGCAGCATGCCGTCCTCGCACGCCACCTCCACGGTTTCTCCCGCACCGTCCGCCTGCATGGTGAACAGGGAATAGGTGGGAGCATCATCGTAGAAACTCTCATGAAAATCCAGCACGCGCAGCTTGAAGCCCAGCAGCTCGCTGCCTTCTGCAGTCTGCACGCTCTCCAGCACCTGCGAACCGTTGGCGGGAACGGTAACGCGCTCCTTCACCTCGTAGGCGTAGTCGATGAACGCCCCGCACACCATCACGGACACGCACAGGTGCAGCGCGGCCAGCCACAGGCGGCGCGTCATGAGCCGGCTGGTCAGGTAGCCGAACACGGAGGTGAAAATCACCCCCACCAGCGCGGTGCAGAACTGCCCCACCGCACCGAAAATCATGGGGCCGCCCTGCGCGCAATACTCCAGACCCTTCAGCCCGTATTCGCGCAGCACCACCAGACCCACCACGGCCATGTACGCAAACAGCATGCCCAGGAGCAGCCGCGGCGCCTTCTTCCGTGAAAGGGTGTATGCTCCCCACAGCCCCAGAATGGCCACCAGGGCCGCCAGCGCCAGCATGGCGCCGCTGCGGTATACCTCCGGTGCGCCCAGTATGGGGCAGCCTCCGCCGAGCAGCAGGACCAATCCCGCCCCCAGCGCCATCAATGTCATGCGTCCCGCCGTCCCCATATGTTACCAGTTCCAGGAGATGGCAAAGGACCCCAGCATGGAGTTCTTGTCCTGCGTGCGGTAGGTGCGGCTGTAGAACAGCGCGCCCACAAAGTAGTCGATGCCGTGGTAGGATGCACCCAGGCCGAGCTGGCCGTGGAACTGCCAGGGCGTGCGGCTGCAGGTCTTCCTGTGGAAGTCGTGGAACACGCCGCCGTCAATCGTCAGGTCGCGCGCCACATAGTCCAGCTCACCCTGCACCAGCAGGAAGTAGGAGGCATCCTCCGGGTGGTAGGTGGAGGACTCAATGAGCCCCTTGCCGAAATTGGCGGCCTCCATGCCGTTCACACGCATGTTTTGCGGCAGGTTGCGGCCGAAACGCAGGGAAACGCCCACGCCCGCGGCCGTGGTGAAGGTGCCGAGAGCCTCTCGGCTGTAGAGCAGGGCATCCGTCTGCCAACCGCTGCGCGTCTGGGTTTCCAGCCACGGCAGGCGGTAGTCCTGGCGGGATGTGAGCTGCAGTGTCAGCTCGGAGGGCACCTGGTCTCGCCAACCGTGCCACTGTTCCATATCCCCGGCGGTGTGAATCATCTTCTGGGCGTTCTTGGCAAGGGATGCCCTGCCGGAGGTGCCGATCTGGAACTCCGTGGAGCAGCCCACGTTCTGCCCGCGCTGCAGGTAGGCGCCGCCAATGGCCAGGTATCCGGCGTAGGGGTGCTCGTTCCACACCGCGCGGCGGGCGTGGTGTTCCGGGGTGTAGATGTTTTGCATGAGCGACAGGCCGAAACTGTGGTTTGAGCCCACGGTATCGCGCACATAGTCGATACGCGTTCCGTGGGTGTAGTTCATGTCCTTGTTGAAGGCGCAGTCGTTCTCAAAGCCTACGCGAAGGTGGTTTTTCGGCGTTGTTGTATAGCCGGGCTCGCCCGGTTCCGCTATGGGGTTTGTATAATAGGAAACCGCGGAGGCGGCCGCCATCACAACCCAAGGAATCATACTCATAACGGCTCCTGTATACTCCTAACCCAACAATCCGTCAAGCTGCTATTTCTGCCATGCAGGACGCCATGTATCACTTTCGCTCCAGTTCCTGGCGGATGAAGGGGGCGGGGGGGGCGGTCTTTGATTTGGCGAGCTGGCGGACGGTGCCCTGGGCCATGATGGTGCCGCCGTCCTCCCCGGCGCCGGGGCCGAGGTCGATGACGTAGTCCGCCTCGCAGATGAGCTCCAGGTTGTGCTCGATGACCACCACGGTGTTGCCCATCTCCACGAGCTTGCGGAGCACCTGCACCAGGCGGCGGACATCCTGCGGGTGCAGGCCGATGGTGGGTTCCTCGATCACATAGAGGTCCTGCGGGAGCGTTTTGCCCCTGCGGATGGCGGAGATAACGGCGCGGCGGCCCTTGATGAGCTCTGCCACCAGCTTGATGCGCTGGGCCTCCCCGCCGGAGAGCGTGTTGCTGGCCTGGCCGAGGGTGAGGTAGCCCAGCCCGGTCTCGCAGAGCAGTTTGAGCGGGTCCGCCAGGCGCGGCTGGCCCTCGAAAAACTCTGCGGCCTCCTCCATGTTCATGTCCAGTACCTCCGCAATGGTCTTGCCCTTGTAGCGCACCTGCAGGGTGCGGGAGTTGTAGCGGGAACCGCGGCAAGTCTCGCACGGCACGGTGCAGGGCGGCAGGAAATCCATCTCCTGGCGGATGTATCCCATGCCCTTGCAGTCCGGGCAGTGCCCGGCGGTGGTGTTGAAGGAGAAGCGGCCGGCATCGAACCCCATGCGGCGGGCATCCGCGCTCTGGGCGAAGAGCTCGCGTATCTCGCTGAAGATGCCGATGTAGGTGGCGGGTGTGGAGCGCGGGGTCTTGCCGATGGGCGACTGGTCCACGCCGTAGATGGCGCGCACGGATTTGAGCCCGCGGGTGTCTCCCCAGGCGCGGTCGGAGCGCGGAACCTTCTCCCCGAGCGCCACGCGCACGGCGGGAGCGAGCGTTTCCGAGATGAGCGAGGTCTTGCCGGCGCCGCTGGGCCCGGTGACCACGGTGAGCCGAGCGCGGGGGATGCGCAGGTTCACGCCGCGCAGGTTGTGCAGTGTGCAGTTGTCCACCTCCAGCCACTCCGCATCCTTAACGGGCAGCCACTTGCCGCAGAAGGGGTGCGGCTCGTGCAGGCGCAGGGCCTGGCCCGTCACGGATTTCTTGTTGCGCACCACCTGCGCGAAGGTGCCCTGGGCCACCACCTCGCCGCCGTGGACGCCTGCGCCGGGGCCCAAATCGATGATGCGGTCCGCGGCGCGCATGGTGTCCTCATCGTGCTCCACCACCAGCAGGGTATTGCCGCGGCGTTTCAGGTCGGAGAGTGTTTCCAGCAGGCGGCTGTTGTCCTGCGGGTGCAGGCCGATGGTGGGTTCATCCAGCACATAGAGCACACCGCGCAGCTCGGAACCCAGCTGGGCGGCCAGGCGGATGCGCTGGGTCTCCCCGCCGGAGAGCGTGGTGGCCGGGCGCATGAGCGAAAGGTAGCCCAAGCCCACCCGCTGCAGGAATTTCAGGCGCGGCACTATCTCCGCCACCACGTTGCGCGCTATCTCCGCATCCCGCCCGCGGAACTTCCACGCCCCTACGTGCCGCAGCGCCTGCGCGGCGGACATATCGCCAATTTGCGCGATGTTGAGCCCGTCCAGCGTGACACCGAGGGCGAAGGGGTTGAGCCGCATGCCGCGGCACACGGGGCAGATTTCCCCCTCCTCGCTCTTGGCGGCGGCGCGCTCCACATCGCGGTCGTACTGGAGCTCGGCCTCCAGCATGCTCTGGCGGTCGTCCTCCTTCTCCTTGAAGCGCGCGGCTCCCACGCGGCCGTGACCCAGGCAGTGCGGACACCAGCCGCGCGGCGAGTTGAACGAGAAGGTGGAGGGCTCCGGCTCCGCATAGCTTTCCCCGCACTGCGGGCAGGTGAGACGCGTGCCGATGAGCTGGTCCTGCCTTTCCTTGATGATGCGGATAAAGCCGTCTCCCATTTCCAGCGCCTTCTTTGCCAACTCCATGATGGCGGGGCGGTCGCAGGGCTCGCCGTTCAGCGTGGTGTGTTTGCCTTTCACGCGGATTTCGCCCAGCACAATGTCCACATCGTGGTTGGAGTAGCGGTCCAGCGGCGTGAACTCGTCCGGGGTCACCAGGTGGCCGTCCGCCCGCAGGTAGGGATAGTGCCTCTGCGCGGCCCAGCGCGCCAAATCCGCATAGTGGCCCTTGCGGTTGCGCACCACGGGCGCGGCAATCATCAGGCTCGCGGGGTGCGCCGCCACCTCACGGTCCAGCAGCTCCTCAATCTCCTCCACGGAGCGCTTGCCCACCGGTATGCCGCACTTGGGGCAGTGCGCCTGGCCCAGCTTGGCGTACAGCAGGCGCAGGTGCTGCCAGATTTCCGTCACCGTGCCCACGGTGGACTTGCAGCCGCCGCGCGACCTGTTCTGCTCAATGGCCACGGTGGGCGGGATGCCGGTGATGCGGTCGATATCCGGCACCTCCATCTGCTCCGTGAACTGGCGCGCGTACGGGCTCATCACGTCCATGAAACGCTTCTGGCCCTCTGCAAAGACGATATCGAACGCGAGGGTGCTCTTGCCGCTGCCGGAAAGCCCGGTGACCACGGTCATCTCATCGCGCGGGATGTCCACATCGATATTCTTGAGCTGGTGGTGGCGCGCGCCGCGCAGGGCAATGACGCCCTCCGGCACGCCGGGGTCGAATTCCTCCGCGGCGGCGCTGGGCAGCTCGTCCACCTCGCGGTGCAGGGCATTTGCGAGATAGTGGGCGGTGTAGCCCGCCGTGCAATCGGCCACTTGTTCCGGTGTGCCTTGCGCCACAATGTTGCCGCCGCCGGTGCCGCCCTCCGGGCCGAGGTCGATGATGTGGTCCGCGCACTTGATGAGCTCCATGTTGTGCTCAATGACCAGCAGGGTGTTGCCCTCGTCCACCAGGCGGTCGAACACGCGCAGCAGCACCTCGATATCTCGGAAGTGCAGCCCCGTGCCCGGCTCGTCCAGAATGAGCAGGCGGCCGCCCGCGCCCCCTGCGGGGGTGTCTGCCGCCTCCGCGAGAATCTGGGCCAGCTTGAGACGCTGGTTCTCACCGCCGGAAAGCGTGGTGAGCGGCTGGCCGAGCGTGAGGTGCCCCAGCCCCACATCCTCCAGCAGCTGCAGGCGGCGCGCAATGCGTGCGGGGCGCGCACCCTTCTGCGCGGTGAAGAATTCCAGCGCGCGGTGCACATCCAGCGCCAGCATCTCTGCAATGTTGTAGCCGCGGTAGGTGATGGAGAGCGCATCCGGTGTGTAGCGCGTGCCGTGGCAGATGGCGCAGGGCACGAAAATATCGGAGAGGAACTGCATCTCCACCTTCTCCACGCCCAGCCCGGCGCAGCGCGGGCAGCGCCCGCCCGCGCAGTTGAACGAGAAGTAGCCGGGGCTCAGGCTGCGCGCCTTGGCTTCCGGCTCCGCGCAGTACAGCGCGCGCATGTCGTTGAAGATGCCTATGTACACGGCCGGGGTGGAGCGCGGCGTGCGCATGATGGGGCTCTGGTCCACCAGCACCACTTCATTGAGCCGCTCCAGCCCGGAGATGGATTTCACCTTCACCTCCTCCTCGTCGTCCAGGGATTCCGGATGCACGGAACCGTAAAGAACCTGGCATGCCAGGGTGCTCTTGCCGCTGCCGGAGACACCCGTGAGGCAGTTGTACACGCCCAGCGGAATATCCACGGAAAAGTTTTTCAAGTTGTGGCAGTTGGCCCCTGTGATGCGGAGCCGGCCCTTGCCCTTGCGGCGCCGCGCGGGGATGGGTATCTCCCGCCTGCCGCTCAGGTACAGCCCGGTGAGCGATTCGTCCTGTGTCAATATCCCCTGCGGTGCGCCGGAGTACATGAGCCGCCCGCCGCCGCTGCCGCTGGCGGGCCCCATGTCCACCAGGTGGTCTGCCGCGCGCATCACGGCCTCCTCATGCTCCACCACCACGAGCGTGTTGCCGCGGTGGGAGAGGCGGCGCATGGCGGAAATCAGGCGCGCCGTGTCCCGCAGGTGCAGGCCCACCGTCGGCTCATCCAGCACGAACAGTGTTTCCGTGAGCGCCGCGCCCAGGCAGGCGGTGAGGCTCACGCGTTCAATCTCACCGCCGGAAAGCGAGCGCGTCAGGCGGTTGGCGGCAATGTAGCCCAATCCCACATCGCACAGGTAGGCCACGCGGCTGCGCAGCTCACGCGCCGCCTGCGCCAGCGAGCGGTCTCGCTCCGCAGCCGGCAGCACATGTGCATCCAGCCAGGGCAGCAGCTCATCCATGGGCAGGGCCTGCACCTGCGGCACGCTCAGCCCGCCGATGGTGAAGGCCAGCGCCTCCGGGCGCAGGCGCCCGCCGCGGCATTCCGGGCAGACGCGGTACACGCGGTAGTATGCCAGGAAAACGCGCACGCTCATCTTGTGGGCGTGCTTCTCCATGTCGTCGAAAATACCCTTGTAGCCGTACCAGCGGCCCGCATCGTAGGCCTCCCAGGGGTCGAGCTCCCCGCAGTTGCCGTTCAGCACGAAATCCCTCTCTTCCTGTGTGAGCTTGTTCCACGGCACATCCATGCGCACGGCTTTCTCCTTGCGGTTCACCCGCACAAAATCCCGGTAGCATGCGGAAAGGGTGGGGGATGAGAGCATCTTGAGCGCCCCGTCCTTGATGCTGAGTTCCGGCAGCAGGCCCTTGTTGTAGTCGTAGGTGATGGAGCGCCCGTAGCCCTTGCAGGCGGGGCACGCCCCCAGCGGGGAATTCCCGCTGAACAGGCCCGGCCGCGGCTCCGGCAGCGGGAACCAGTCGCTGCGGTGCTCGCGCGGTGCCTGCCACGCGCCGTCCTTGCCGCGCAGGGAGACGAAGGCAGCATCCTGCCCCAAGTGCATGGCCGTTTCCAGCGCCTCCATCAGGCGCACGCGGGATTCCGGCACCAAGCGGATGCGGTCCTGCACCACCAGCCACCTCTCCATGCCCAGCTGGCCTTCGCTTGTCTCGGAAAGCCGCAGCACCTCCGCCCCGCAGAGCACGCGCAGGTAGCCCTGCGCCTCCAGCGCGCGGCACATCTCCGCATGCGTGCCCACAGGCTGCACCGCAAAGGCAACCACCGCATCCTCCCCCGCGTGGGCGGCCAGCAGCTCATCCGCCACGCCCTGCGGGGTGGCGGGTTTCACCACGCGGCCCTCCGCATCACGTCCCTCCGCCAGGCGGGAGTAGATGAGCTTCAGGTACTCGTTCATGCCCGTCATGGTGCCCACTGTGGAGCGTGAATTCTTGATGGAGTTGCGCTGCCCCAGCGCAATGGCGGGCGGCACGTTCTCCACCGCATCCACCTGCGGGCGGTCCATGCGGTCCATGAACTGGCGCACATAGGGTGAAAAGGTTTCCACATAGCGCCGCTGGCCCTCCGCATACAGCGTGCTCATGGCCAGAGAGGTCTTGCCGCTCCCGCTCGGGCCTGTCACCACCGTGATGCCCCCCAGCGGGATATCCACGTCCACTCCCTGCAAATTGTGCTCCCTTGCCCCGCGAATGTGGATTGCTTTGTCCCCTTTGCGCTTCATGTCGCTATTCTAGTACCGTTCCAAACCGCGGGAAAGGATAAAAAACGTCAACCGCCGCCGGGGCACCCCTGCCATACATGACAATTTGTGCTTGCGTATTCTGCCGCACTGTGGTACAAGGGGCGCGCAACCACCCGCTTGGTACACGGTCTCGTGGTGTAATGGTAGCACAAGGGATTTTGATTCCCTTTGACTAGGTTCGAGTCCTGGCGAGACTATTTGGTGATTTGCGATTGACGATTCGGGGAATTCCGTGCCCGTGTGCCCCTGTTTGCGAAAAAAAGCGGAGTTATAAGCTTGCGGAATGGCGGAGGGAATGGTACAATTCTGCCGAGCCCATGGGCTTCTTTTTTTAATCAACCTATACGACTATGTCACTCGAATCATTCTTCAATCCGAAGAGCATTGCAGTGGTCGGCGTGTCCGACAATCCCTCCAAGCTTGGTGCCGTGGTGTTCAACAACATCATTGATGCCAAGTTCACCGGCAAGCTGTACGGTGTGAACCCGAAGCTGGACGGCCAGGAAGTGTACGGCAAGCCCTGCTACGCAAGCGTGGACAAGCTGCCGGAGGCCATGGACCTGGTGGTGATTCTGGTTCCCGCCCGTTTCACGGAGCCCGTGATCGATGCCTGCATTGTGAACCACACCAAGAACATTTCCATCATCACCGCCGGATTCGGCGAGGTGGGTGAGAAGGAGCTGGAGAAGCGCATTGCCCAGAAGTGCCTGGACAACGGCATCAACCTGCTGGGCCCGAACTGCCTGGGCCACATCTCCACGCCCAACAACCTCAACGCCTCCTTCGGCGACACCCCGCTCAAGGGCAAGGTGGCCTTCATCTCCCAGTCCGGTGCATACTGCTCGGCCATCATGGACTGGGCCGCCGGCAAGAACATCGGCTTCTCCCACTTCATCTCCATCGGCAACAAGGCCGCCATGGGTGAGGATGCCCTGCTCGCCGCACTCAAGGACGACCCCGACACCAACGCTTTCGTCTTCTACCTGGAGTCCCTCAAGAACGGCAAGAACTTCCTCAAGGTGCTCAAGGACGTGTCCGACACGAAGCCCTGCGTGATCATGGAGCCCGGCAAGAGCGCCAAGGCCCAGGCCGCATCCCTGTCCCACACGGGTTCCCTGGCACCGAACTACCGCGTGCTGGAGATTGCCCTGCAGGGTGCCGGTGCCATCCAGGCGTACAATGACCGCGAGCTCTTCGGCCTGCTGGAGATTCTCCAGTACTGCCACCACAACGATTTCGGCGGCCAGGTGGCCGTGCTCACCAACGCCGGCGGCGTGGGCGTGCTCACCTCCGACCTCTGCGAGGAGGCCGGGCTCGACATTGCCCGCCCGAGCGAGAAGACCATCGCCGAGCTCAAGGCCAACCTCACCGCCGAGGCTTCCGTGGGCAACCCCATCGACGTGGTGGGCGATGCCCTGGCAGACCGCTATGAGAAGGCTCTGCGCGTGCTCTGCGAGAGCAAGGAGTACAAGAACATCCTCGTTCTGCTCACCCCGCAGCGCGTCACCGATCCCACCGGCACCGCAGAGGCCATCGTCAAGCTCGCCCCGCAGTACCCGGACATCAACATCTACGCCGTCTTCGTGGGCGGCGCCCGCGTGGAGGAGGGCCGCGAGATCCTGCGCAAGAACCACATCCTCACCTACGAGTACCCGTCCGACGTGGTGCGCCTGCTCGGCCTGCTGAAGGGCCAGATGGCCTACCGCGGCAAGAAGCTTGCCACCGCAGAGATCGGCGAGCTCCCCGCAGACCTCAAGAAGCAGGTTACCGACGCCAAGGAGGCAGGCCTCGCCTCTCTCCCGCAGGTGACGGTGAACGCCCTCATGGCCCACTACGGCATCGATTTCCCGAAGAGCGGCAACTTCACCGACAAGGCGGAAGCCCTGGCCTTCTGCAAGACCATCTTCCCGAATGCCGTGGTGCTCAAGCTCTCCGCCCCGGACGCCCTGCACAAGACCGAGATGAAGGGCATCTACCTGAACGTGAACGACGAGGCTTCCTTCGAGGAGGCTTGGAGCGGCCTCTGGGGCTCCATTGAGAAGTTCCAGCTCAAGGGCGCTTCCGTCCTCATCCAGGAGATGATCACCAAGGCTACGGAAACCATCATCGGTGTCAACAGCGACAAGAACTTCGGCCGCGTGATGGTCTTCGGCACCGGCGGTATCTACACCGAGGTTATGCGCGACACCACCATGCGCATCCTGCCCTCCGACGACTTCGCGGAGATGATCAAGGAGACCAAGGTGGGCAAGATTCTCAACGGCGTGCGCGGCGAGGCTCCCAAGGCCGTCGGCCCGCTTGCGGATACCCTCCGCAAGGTTCAGCAGCTCGTCCTTGAGGTGCCCGAAATCACCGCTATCGACGGCAACCCGGTGCTCGTTACCGCGGACCGTGCCGTGGTGGTGGACTTCAAGATGCTGCTCAAGTAAGGCGCACCGCAACCGCATTTACAAGGCCAGCCCGGGCCTGCCGGGGGGGGGTTTTTTTTCGGTTGTGAATACAGCATGTGGAAAAAAAAA
>JAZUGI010000079.1:0-10031 GCA_045641125.1 Akkermansia sp. | reverse complement strand
TCCCTGCGGGAACCGTTCGGGTTTGGCGGGGGGCGGCACCTTTCCCATCACTGGTTGCTGTGACCGCTGATCCTTCCCGGCTTCCTTGGATTCCACCTTGGGCTTGGGCGTGCCCTTGAGGGTCTGCGGCGTCTGCGTCTGCGCGCCGCAGGCGGGCAGGGCCAGCATGGCTGCCGCCGCCACCGCTGCAATCACGGGGTAGGCGGGTGTGTGGGTCTTGTGCTCAGCTTGGATTTTCATGATGGTATGGATTTTAATCTACCCCTGTTTAAAGGGCAAGAACAAAAAAGCCGAAAGAAAATGAAAAAAAGCACCCCGCCGGGTGGCGGGGTGTTTTTTTGCGGAAACTCACGCGTTGGCGGCTGGCATCAATAATGGCCGCCGTGGGGGCCGGTCATCCACTTCCAGGCCGTGGCCACAATATCGTGGGCGTCCTGGTACTTGGGAATCCAGCCCAGGATTTCCGCAGCCTTGCGGGCATCCGCAATCAGGCGGGGCGGGTCGCCCTCGCGGCGCTCGCCGTAGGTCACGGGAGCCTTCTGGCCGGTCACCTTTTCTGCGGCATCGATGATTTCCTTCACGGAAAGCCCCTTGCCGGTGCCCAGGTTGAACCAGTTGGTCTCTCCGCCCTTCATCAGGTAGTCCAGTGCGCGCAGGTGCGCGTCCGCCAGGTCGTCCACGTGGATGTAGTCGCGGATGCAGGTGCCGTCCGGGGTGTCGTAGTCCGTGCCGAAGACGGTGATGCCGGGGCGCTCGCCCTTGATGGCCTGCAGGATGACGGGGATGAGGTGCGATTCAGGCTCGTGGTCCTCGCCGATGAGGCCGTCGGGCGCGGAGCCGGAGGCGTTGAAGTAGCGCAGGAACACGCTCTTCAAGCCGTAGGCGCGGTCGCAATCCTTGCATACCTTCTCCAGCATGAACTTGGAGCCGCCGTAGGGGTTGATGGGGTCCTGCTTCTCCGTCTCGGGAATCGGCACTTGGGTGGGCACGCCGTAGGTGGCGCAGGTGGAGGAGAACACGAATTTCTTGGTGCCGGCCAGTATCATGGCCTTGAGCAGCGTGAGCGGCTTGGCGATGTTGTTCTCATAGTACTTCAGCGGGTCCGTCACAGACTCGCCCACCTGGATATATGCGGCAAAGTGCACCACGGCATCGAACTTGCCGTTGAGCAGCAGGGGGTAGACCACGGTGGGGTCGCCCAAATCGCCCTTGACGAGCTTGACCTCCTTGTCCACGATGGCGCCGGGGTGGCCGTAGACCATGCTGTCCAGCACGGTGACATCCGCGCCTGTCTTCACGAGCTGGCGCACGGTGTGGGAGCCGATGTATCCGGCTCCGCCTGTTACGAGTACTTTCATAGTTTCAGTTTGATTGATTGGTTGAATGGTTGTTACAGCATGGAAGAGAGCAGGGATTCCAGCTTGCGGATATCCGCGGAGAAGCGGCGGATTCCCTCCGCGGTCTTCTCCGTGGCCATGGCGTCCTCGTTGAAGAGGAAGCGGAAGCTCTTCTCATCTGCCGGGATGCGGCGGATTTCCGCGGCCTTGGCGGCCTCCACGCTCAGCGCGGGCGTTACGGGCTCAGTGCTTGCGGCAAGCTCCGCCAGCAGGCCGGGGGAGATGGTGAGCAGGTCGCACCCGGCCAGCGCCAGCACCTCTCCCTTGTTGCGGAAGGAGGCTCCCATGATCTGCACGGGGTAGCCGAACTTCTTGTAGTAGTTGTAGATGCTGCGCACGGAGAGCACACCGGGATCCGTTTCCGCAGTGTACTCCTCACCCGTGGACTTCTTGTACCAGTCCAGGATGCGCCCCACAAAGGGGGAAATGAGCCGCACGCCGGCCTCTGCGCACGCCACCGCCTGAATCATGCTGAACAGCAGCGTCAGGTTGCAGTGAATGCCTTCCTTCTCCAGGATTTCCGCCGCGCGGATACCCTCCCACGTGGAGGCTATCTTGATGAGTACGCGCTCTCGCGGAATGCCCGCCTCCTCGTACAGCGCAATGATGTCGTGCGCCTTTTGCACGGTGCCTTCCGTATCGAACGACAGGCGGGCGTCCACCTCGCTGGACACGCGGCCCGGCACGCGCTTGAGGATTTCCAGGCCGAAGGCCACGATAACGCGGTCCATGAGGACGCCGATGTCCGTTTTATCGATTGCTGTTGCCTTGAAATCGGCCACCACCTTTTCAATGATGGGGCGGTATTCCGGCTTGGCGGCGGCGGCCAGGATGAGTGAGGGATTGGTGGTGGCATCCTGTGGGGAGAATTCCTCCATCTGGCGGAAATCACCCGTATCCGCCACCACGGTGGTGAGTTGTTTCAGTTGGTCAAGCTGTGTAGCCATAGTTTTTTGAACGCGTCCATGCTACCACAAACATCCTTCCGCCGCAAGCTGTTTTTCCGCCGCTGCGCCGTTTCTTCACATGCGGGCGGCGGCCCGGAGCATGAGGGCGGGCATTTGCCGCGCCGCCGTTTCCGTGAAAGAAAGCCTGGGGGGCTGGGCGCAGCGCTCCAGACGCGTGGCGCAGGTGAAGCGGATGCGCGTGGTGAGCTTCCGTGTCCACTCTTCTGCATGCAGAACCACGCGCTGCGGCGCTAGCGCGCAGGTGAGCATGAGCACCAGACGGGAGACGGATTCCACCACCGCCGTGGTGTCGCTGTAGTCCAGCTCCTCCCACGGCACTTGGGTTGGCAGAAGGTGGAGCTGGCCGCACGGGGAAACCTTTCCACCGCGCCGGTACGCCCCCTGCGGGCAGCCGCCGCGCGGCAGGTAGAGGGTGAGGGTGTCGTCCCTGGCATCCTGCATGGCGAGCGCAACCGCGCCGCTGATGCGGTGTACGGGGCATCCGTAGCGCCGGGCCAAATGTTCCTCCAGTCCGCATGGCGGCAGCGTTTCCGGCAAATCCAGCACAATGCCGCGCAGCGGGGCTGCTCCGCGCCGAGCGTTGGCGTCCAGCCAGTCGTCCAGGCTTTCCGCATGCAGCATGGCAAAGTTCATTTCCCGGCTCCGCCGCAGCGCTTCCCCCTGCATATCCGTCATCGTAAAACTTCCCTGCAGCACATGCCCCGCCGCCTCCGCGCGGAAATGCGCCAGAACCCCGTAGCCCGCCGCCATGCGGTACCGCATCACGGGGCGCCCCCCGCCGGATTCCGCCAGCCCCGCTTCCTCCACTTCTCCCCGCGCCACCATGCGCTCCACTATGCGCCCCGACATCACGCTGCTCACGCCTGCATGCCGCGCCAGGGCAGGGCGGGTCTCCGCCTTCCCCTCCCGCAGTAGCCTGCGTATCCTTTCCTCCGCTCCGGGCATAACTTATGTAACAAAGTTAATAAAGTATAGCCTCTGCCGCCGCGCAGGGCAAGAAAATAACGCTGCGCGCTTACAGCCAATCTGTAATGAATGGCGACGGATGCCGCTTGCGAGGGGTGGATGAGAGAAAAACGGCGCAAAGGCTCGACAGGTTGCGGGCAATCTGGTAGGGTGTGGGAAACCCATCGAAACAACACCATGAAATACATATTTGTGACAGGCGGCGTGGTCTCCTCTCTCGGCAAGGGACTTGCAGCGGCATCCATCGGCACCCTTCTGGAGCACTGCGGACTGGATGTGACCATGCAGAAGTTCGATCCCTACCTGAACATTGACCCCGGCACGATGAGCCCGTACCAGCACGGCGAGGTGTATGTGCTCAACGACGGCGCGGAGACGGACCTGGACCTGGGCCACTACGAGCGTTTCGTGCACTGCCAGCTTTCCCGCCTCAACAACCTCACCAGCGGCAAGGTCTTTTCCCACGTGCTGGAGAAGGAGCGCCGCGGCGACTACCTCGGCAAGACCGTGCAGTACATCCCGCACGTTACCGATGAAATCAAGCAGCGCCTCTACGACGTGACCGAGGCCAACAAGGAGTGCGACGTCATCATCACTGAAATCGGCGGCACGGTGGGCGATATAGAGGGCTTCCTCTTCCTGGAGGCTCTGCGCCAGTTTGCGCTGGAGGTGGGCCGCCAGAACTGCTGCTTTGTGCACGTCACCCTGCTGCCGTACATCCGCGCGGCGGGCGAGACCAAGACCAAGCCCACCCAGCAGAGCGTGGCCAAGCTGCGTGAAATCGGCATCCAGCCGGACATCATCGTCTGCCGCACGGAGATGGACAACCTCACCGAGGGCGAGAAGCAGAAGATCGGCATGTTCTGCAATGTGCCCCCGCGCAACGTGGTGGCTTTCTGCGATGTGAAGCACACCATCTACGAATGCCCTGTGGACCTGGGCCGCGACCGCATCGACCGCATCGTGAACGACGTGCTGGGCATCACCACCCCCAAGCCCAAGATGGACGATTGGCAGAACTTTGTGGGCCGCGTTATCCACCCCTCCCACAGCGTGCGCATTGCCGTGGTGGGTAAGTACATTTCCCTTCAGGACGCCTACAAGTCCATCTATGAGAGCTTCACCCATGCCGGCGCGGCGAACGACTGCCGCGTGGAGATTGTGCGCGTGGATGCGGAGGCGCTGGAGAAATCCAACGCCCAGGACCTCATCGGCCAGGTGGACGGCATCCTGGTGCCCGGCGGCTTCGGCGACCGCGGCATCGAGGGCAAGATCAAGGCCGTGAAGTACGCCCGCGAAAACGGCATCCCCTTCCTGGGCATCTGCCTGGGCATGCAGGTGGCCGCCATCGAGTTCGCCCGCGATGTCCTCAAGCTCAAGAAGGCCAACTCCACCGAGTTTGACAAGGAGACTCCCGATCCCATCATCTGCCTGCAGGAGGAGCAGAAGCACATCAAGGACATGGGCGCCACCATGCGTCTCGGCGCGTACCCCGCGCACATTGTGCAGGGCACGCTCTGCAGCAAGCTCTACGGCGGCCAGGAAACCATCTCCGAGCGCCACCGCCACCGCTACGAGTTCAACCCGGACTACCGCGAGCGCTGCGAGAAGGCAGGCTTGGTCATCTCCGCCGTGAACGACGAGCACGGGCTGGTGGAAGTGGTGGAGCTGCCGAACCACCCCTTCTTCATCGCCTGCCAGTACCACCCGGAGTTCCAGAGCCGCCCGAACACGCCGCATCCGCTCTTCTCCGGCCTGGTGGCCGCCGCGCTGGAATACCGCCAGAGCTGAGCCGCTGCACTCTCCATGGCCCTGCCACTGCCACAGGCGGAGGACCCGGCGTACCTGACGGAACAAATCATCACCTACCTGGGCAACAAGCGCGCCCTGCTGAATCTCATCGGCACGGGCGTGCAGCAGGTGCTGCAGCGCACCGGGAAGCTCCGCCTGGCGTGCATGGATGTCTTTTCCGGCTCCGGCATCGTCGCCCGCTTCCTCAAGCGTTTCTCTCACACCCTATACGCCAACGATCTGGAGGACTACGCGCGTGTCATCAACGAGTGCTACCTGGCCAACGCCACTGCCGCCCTGCGCGCGCAGCTTGCGGATACGCTGCGCGCGGTGCAGGTGGAAATCCGCAGAGGGTGGCGTCCCGGTTTCGTCGCAGGGCTCTACGCGCCGCAGGACGACACCTGCATCCGCCCGGGCGAGCGCGTGTTCTACACGCGCCGCAACGCGCTGTACATAGACACCGCGCGGCAGGTGATAGCCGGGCTGCCGCAGGAGATGCAGCCTTTCTTCCTGGCCCCGCTGCTGTACGGTGCCTCCGTGCACACCAACACCTCCGGCGTGTTCAAGGGGTTTTACAAGAACAGTGCCGGCGTGGGCCAGTTCGGCGGCAGCGGCAGGAACGCCCAGCAGCGCATTCTGGCGGATATCGAGCTGCAGGTACCCGTGTTCTCCCGCTTTGATGCCGATGTGCATGTGCTGCAGATGGACGCGCTGGATGCCGTGCAGGCCGCCGCGGAGCTGGATCTCGCATACCTGGACCCGCCGTACAACCAGCATCCCTACGGATCCAACTATTTCATGCTGAACCTCATCACCCGCAACGCCGCGCCGCAGGACATCTCCGCAGTCTCCGGCATCCCGGCGGAATGGAACCGCTCCGCATTCAACAAGCGCGCCGCCGCGCAGGATGCCCTCTTCCGCGTGGTGGAGGCGTGCCCCGCCAAATTCATCCTGGTTTCCTACAATTCGGAGGGCTTTGTGGAGAGGGAGGATTTCCTCGCCCACCTCGGCAAGCTCGGCCGTGTTTCGGTGATGGAGACGCCGTACAACACGTTCCGGGGTTGCAGGAACCTGCACAACCGTGATATAAGGGTCTGCGAATACCTCTTCCTGCTGGAACGAAACTAACGCTTTTTTCATTCTCGCCATGTTGGACATCATTGTCATTCTCGCCTATTTCTGTGCCATCTTCGGCATCGGTCTCTACGTGGGCCGCAAGCAGGACAGCCTGGAAAGCTACGCGCTCGGAAACCGCAGCATGCCCTGGTGGGCCATCCTGGCCTCCATCATTGCCGCGGAAATCAGCGCCGCCACCTTCCTCGGCACGCCGGGTGAGGGCTTCGCCCTGCGCAACTTCACTTATGTGCAGCTCGGCATCGGCACCCTGCTGGGCCGCATCGTGGTGGGCAGGCTCTTCCTCAAGCCCTACTACGAGTACAAGGTGGTGTCCATCTACGAGTACCTGGAAAAGCGCTTCGGCGTGACCACGCGGCGCTGGGCGAGCATCACCTTCCTCATCAGCCGCGTGCTGGCCAGCGGCACGCGCCTGTTCTTTGCCGGCATCCTTCTGGTGCTGGCCTACATGTTCGTGGTGGGGCGTGAATCCGCCACGCCCACGGAAACCGTCGTCATCTACATCGGCGCACTCACGCTCATTACGGTGGCCACCGCCGTGTACACCACCCTCGGCGGCCTCAAGGCCGTGGTGTGGACGGATGTGCTCCAGGCCTCCATCCTCTTTATCGCCGTCTTCACCACCATCGGCATCCTGCTGTTCAGCATCAAGGGCGGCGGCTCCTGGGGAGATGCCTGGAACACCATCTGCGCCACCCTGGGCAATACGGACTACAACCCCTGCAAGGTGGAGCACCTGCAGCCCGGCAAGGTGTTCGACTGGGGCATCACGGGGCAGGGGTTCATGGCCGACCTGAAGAACATCATCGGCTCCGAATACACGCTCTGGAGCGCCTTTCTGGGCGCCACTTTCCTCACCATGGCCACACACGGAACAGACCAGGACATGGTGCAGCGCATGCTTGCCGCCAAGGACAGCAAGACCGGCACCCGCGCGGTCATCCTCTCCGGTGTCATGGATATCCCCATTGTGCTGGTGTTCCTCTCCTGCGGCATGCTGCTGTTCGTGTACTTCGCCGTGAACGGAATTGCCCCGCCCGCCAAGCAGATAGAGATTTTCCCGTACTTCATCATCCACCACCTGCCGGCGGGCGTGCGCGGCCTTCTGGTGGCGGCCCTGCTGGCCACCGCCATGGGTTCCCTCTCCACCGCGCTCAACGCGCTGGCCACCACCGCCACGCGCGACTGGTACCGCGATGTCTTCCACCCCAATGCCACCGATTCCCAGATGCTGCGGGCCGTGCGCCTGCTCACCGTGGGCTTTGCCGTGCTGCTGATTGCCGTGGGCGCGGTGACGGCCTGGTACAGTGTGATGGATCCCACCGTGCGTATCCTGCCGATTGCCCTGGGCATCTTCGGCTACACCTACGGCTCGCTGCTCGGCATCTTCCTGCTCGGCATGCTCACCAAGTCCCGCGGACGTGATGTCGGCAACGTCATTGCCATGCTTGCGGGCTTTGTGGCGGTCGTCCTTCTGGAAATCGGCGGGCGCAAGGGAATCCTGCCTCCCATCGCCTTTCCATGGCGTGTTACCATCGGAACGGTTGTCACCTTCCTCGTGGGTGCGTGCTTCCGCAAGCGCTGAACGGGCGTTCCCTGCGTTACGGTATGCTTTCCGCAGTGGGGTACGCGATACGCCCGATGCCATCGTGGCACCAGACAACGTAGACCTGCGCCAAATCTTCTTTTTGAGGCCTCCTCTGCCACCTCGGCGGATTTAGCGCAGCGGCAGCCCCCCATTTTTTGGCATTGCCATCTTTCTTCTTTCATTCCCGTATGCTTTGCAGTACAATGGAACGAGTGAAGAAGCAACCCCACAGCAAACCCGCAGCCGTGCGTCGTATTGTCGCCATGCTGGTGCTGCTTCTCTTTGCCGCCGCATTCGGCGGCCAGCTGGTGGCAGACAGCGTTTCTTGGCAGAATTTGCCGGCTTGCGTGCAGTTTGTTCCCGGCCTGTTGCGGGGCATCCACGGTTCATGGCCCGCCTTTGGTGTGGTGGCGGCGCTGGTGGTGCTCACACTGGTGTTCGGGCGCGTCTACTGCTCCTGGATATGCCCGCTGGGGATACTGCAGGACCTTGTGGTGCACCTGCGCCCCTCCGTCAAGCTCGGCCGCTACATGCCGAACCATTGGATTGTGCGCACCGTTTTCGGCGTGCTGGCGTTCGGCTCTCTGGCATGCGGCTCCGTGGCGGTGCTGAGCGTGCTGGATCCCTATACCGTTGTGGCGCGTGCCGCCACGGCTTTCCTGGACCCGGTGGTGGAGATGATTCTGGGGCAGCCGGACGACCTTGGGCGCTACGCCCCGTGGTTGTGGGCACTGGCGGCGGCAGGCCTGCTGCTGCCGCTGCTCATGGCCTTCTTCCGCGGCCGCCTGTACTGCAACACCATCTGCCCCGTGGGTGCCCTGCTGGGGCTGCTGTCACGCCACGCTTGCCTTGCGCCCAAGCTGCGGCTGGACACCTGCGCGCACTGCGGCTCCTGCATGCGCGCGTGCAAGTCCAACTGTATCGATATCCGCAACGGCAAGATTGACACCACCCGCTGCGTGGCCTGCTACGATTGCCTCTCCGTTTGCCGCACGGATTCCATTACCCTGAAGAAGCCCGCCAAACCGAGCCCCGCGCGCGCTGCCGCCGCAGGGCAGGGGAACTGTGCCGCATCCATCTCCCGCCGCACGTTCCTCGGCATCGGCGCGTTCGGTGCCGCCACGATTGCGCTGCCCTCTCGCGCGCAGGAGCCTTGGGAGGCGGCGCAGGAGGAGAACGCGGAATCCGACAATCCCGCCGCTCCCGGAACCAACACCGCTCCCGCCGCCATCCCGCCAGGCGGACAGAATGTGGAGCTTTTCCTGAGCCACTGCACAGGCTGCGGTCTTTGTATTGCCAACTGCCCCACGCATGTGCTGCGCCCCTCTTACATGGCGCACGGCCTGCAAGGTTTCATGAAGCCCTACATGAACCTCACGGAGCACGCCTGCGCGGATTCCTGCAACATCTGCTCCAATATCTGCCCGGAAGGCGCTCTCCTGCCCCTTCCGCTGGAGGTGAAGCAGCGCACGCAAATCGCTCTCGCATCGCACCACCAGGAGCATTGCGATGTCTGGATCAAGGGCGAGCCCTGCGGCAAGTGCGCCCAGGCTTGCCCCACTGGCGCCATGCAGACGGATACCCTCCTCATCCCCTTCATTATCCCGGAGAAATGCGTGGCCTGCAGGCGCTGCGTCAAGGTTTGCCCGCACCATGCCATCAGCATGACCACCATTGAAGGCCGCTCATGCGCCGTGGTGGACCGCTCGCTCTGCGTCGGCTGCGGCGCCTGTGGGCACGCATGCCGCCACGGTGCCATTGATTCCCGCAAGCTGGATGCCCCGTACATGAAACCCGCGCGCTGCATCGGCTGCGGCGCCTGCGTGGTGGCTTGCCCGGCCAAACCCGTCCGCGCGATGGTGGTTACTCCCCGCTTCAAGCACCTCACCGCATCTCCCAGACTCAAGTGAGGTAAAAAATGATACCCGCGCAAACCTTGATGCCATGCGGGTTCACAGACTTTTTGCAAAAAAAAAGTGAAAAAAGTTGTGGATTATGCTTGACGTCAGATTTTGTTCCTGTATAATCATTCCCACGCCCCGCAAGCAGGGCAGCCCGAAAAGGCAGCGGCGGTTCAAACGAACCAAATGCCGCGGCAAGGCCGGGCGAGGCAGTTTTCCAGGACACGGACTTTCCGTGGCGCCCATGAACCGCTGAGAAGCGAAGTTCGCCGGCTCTCTTCAGTTT
>JAZUGI010000078.1:0-2397 GCA_045641125.1 Akkermansia sp. | reverse complement strand
CTGCCTCTCCATGTACAACTCCAGCTCTTCTCTGCCCATTGTCAATGCCATACAGGCATTGTAGTGTCCGATTTCTGTCCTGCAACTTTTTCGCCCCCTCCAAATCCGGGCTGTCCGGTGTCCGATTTTTGTCCCAACGCGCCTGGGCTACTGACATGATTATAGGCTTGCCAGAAAGCCCTGCCCGGTGTATAATACATCTCCGCGCGTGCAGGTGCACCGCTCCATCCCCATGAAAGTCAAACTCATCGAACAGGCTGCCGAAATCGTCGGCGACAACCAGCTCTTGGTCAACATCGTTTCCAAGCGCGTGCAGCAGCTCAACCATGGTGCGGACCCCTACGTGCCCACCACGCCCGAGATGCAGAGCGGCGACATAGCCCTCATGGAAATCATCGAAGGCAAGATCACCTGGCATGAAATGACGCCGGAGGAGATTGCCGCGAGCCGCGCAGAGGCCGCCGAGCAGAAGGATCCCTTCGCCGATTTGGCCGAGAAGGCCGGTGAGGTACCGGAGGGCGCAGACGAGCGCACCATCACCACCACCCTCACCCTGGACTAAACACCATCCCCCTTTTCCCCAGCGGCCCGATTCCCTGCTGAACCGCGGAGTCGGGCTGCTTTTTTCCCAAGCAACCCCCGCACCCCCTATGGCCAAGAAACCCGCAGCACCGTCCAACCTGATTGCCAGCAACAAGAAAGCCGGGAGAGACTATGAAATCCTGAGCCGCTACGAGTGCGGCATCGAGCTGCGCGGCACGGAGGTGAAATCCATCCGCGCCGGCAAGGTGAACGTGGCGGATGCCTTTGCGCGCGTGGAAAAGGGGCAGCTGTTCCTGTACGGGTGCGATGTGCAGCCGTGGGAGACGGCGGGTGTGTGGTTCCAGCATGAGGCCAAGCGCCCGCGCCGCCTGCTCATGCACAAGAAGGAAATCCTGAAGCTGGAAATCCAGCAGGCCCAGAAGGGGTTTGCGCTTCCCCTGCTCCGCCTCTACTGGAAGAACGGAAAGGTCAAGGCGGAGATTGCCGCCGGACGCGGCAAGACCCACCGCGACCAGCGGTACGACCTCAAGGCGCGCGCCGAGATGCAGGAGGCGCGGCGCGAGGTGGTGCGCTTCAACAAGGGCATCCGCTGATACACCGCCATGGCACGCATATTGGTAGCGCTGAGCGGCGGGGTGGACAGTGCGGCGGCAGCCGCCCTGCTCACGGAGCAGGGGCACGAGGTGGTGGCCGCGTACATGAAGAACTGGGTGAACGATGAGAACATACCCGGCGAATGCCCGTGGGAGCGGGATATCGAGGATGCGCTGGCGGTGTGCCGCAAGCTGGGCATCGAGTTCCGCGTGGTGGATTTGATTGAGCAGTACCGCACCCGCGTGGTGGACTACCTGATAGAGGGCTACCGCAACGGCTCCACTCCCAACCCGGATGTGCTCTGCAACCGCGAGATGAAGTTCGGCGTACTGTTGGATTACGCCCTGGAGCAGGGTTTTACCGGCGGCGTGGCTACCGGACACTATGCCCGCCGGCTGGATGTGCCCGGCGATGGCTCTTACGTGCTGCGCGGGCTGGACGGCAACAAGGACCAGTCCTATTTCCTGGCGCTCATGCGCCCGGAGCAGGTGGCGCACGCCGTCTTTCCCGTGGGTGAGCTCACCAAGCCGCAGGTGCGGGAGATTGCACGCCGCTTCGGCCTGCCCGTGGCAGACAAGAAAGATTCCCAGGGTATCTGCTTCATCGGCAAGGTGAAGATGAGCGATTTTTTACGCCACTACCTGCCGGACAATCCCGGCGACATTGTGGATACGCAGGGCCGCGTGCTCGGGCGGCATGACGGCTTGCACCTCTTCACCATGGGGCAGCGCCACGGCCACCATGTAGCCTCCCCGCGCGAGGGCGTGGCCTATGTGGTGGTGGGCAAGGATTTGCAGAACAACCGCCTCGTCCTCGGATACGAGGGAGAGGAGACACCCGGTCTGTACGCGCGCCGCGCGGTGGTGGGTTCCGTCACCAACCTGCACGGCACCCTGCCGGAACGCGTATACGCCCAGCCGCGCTACCGCGCACCCGCCGTGCCCGCCACCTGCACACCGCTTGGCAACGGCCGCGTGCAGCTGAATTTCGATGAACCCGTGCGCGCGCTCGCCCTCGGCCAGGTCTGCGCCTTCTACGCCCCGCAGAACCAGCTCCTGGGCGGTGGCTTCTTTGAATCCATTGGCTGATTCAAAAAGGAAAGGCAGGGGGGGGAAGTCGGCACATGTGTCCCAAAGATTTTTGGAAAACGACGAATTCGTGTGGTGGGGAGGATAAAACGCAAGGCGCGTGGCGAAGGCGCCGAGACGTGCAATGGGATAGCGGAGCCACCCCGCCGTTCGTCACGCTGAGGCGCGACGA
>JAZUGI010000077.1:0-13060 GCA_045641125.1 Akkermansia sp. | reverse complement strand
ATTATCAGCCAGTGGCACAAGTACGAGGACATGGCCAAGCAGAAACAGGCAGAGGCCGAGCAAAAATCCGTGGCCAAGGCATAACGCGCCTTGCCGCCCGTATACTTTAACAGGCGCACTTGGAGGTTGCTCCAAGTGCGCCTTTAAGGTCCCCCGAAGGGGCGCTGCCCCTTGCCTTACAGGTCGTCCACCAGGGCGCTGCTCTTGGCGTAGGCGGTGGAGCGGGCCTCAAAGAAATCCGTCTTGATGAGGTTGGCGTTGCTGAACTGGCTCACCCAGCGCAGGTGGGGCGGTTCCGCCTCATGGCCGGGGTAGATGGGGGCAAAGCCCAGGTCCGTGCAACGCTTGTTGCCCAGATACTGGATGTAATCCGTGACCATTTCCTTGGAGAGGCCGGGGATGTCATCGCCAATGACGAAGTGCCCCCAGGCGATTTCCTGCTCGCAGCCCTCGTGGATCATCTGGCGGTAGGATTCATTGAGCTCCGGGGTGAAGAGCTCCGGGTTTTCCTTCTGGAGCTCGCGGATAATGCTGCGGAAGAGCCAGAGGTGGGTGTTCTCATCCCGGTTGATGTAGCGTATTTCCTGGGCGGACCCGGTCATCTTGTTGTTGCGGCCCAGGCTGTAGAAGAACATGAAACCGCTGTAGAAGTACACGCCTTCCAGAATATAGTTGGCCACCAGCGTGCGGGTGAAATTCCGCGGGGTGCGCTCCTGCTGGAACTCGTTGTACAGGTTGCCGATGAATTCGTTGCGCCGCAGCAGGTGCTCGTCCGTCTTCCACTGGTAGAGCACCTCCAGGCGCTTCTGCGGCTCGCAGATGGTATCCAGCATGTAGCTGTAGCTCTGGCTGTGCACCGCCTCCTGGAAGGTTTGGATGGCCAGGCAGAGGTTGAGCTCGTTGGCCGTCACATATTCCCCGATGAGGGGCAGGTTGGCTGTCTGGATACTGTCCAGGAAGACAAGGAAGGAGAGTATCTTGTCGTACGCGCGGCGCTCCTCCGGCGTAAGGTTGGGATAGTCCTTCACGTCCTGGGCGAGGTTGATTTCCTCCGGGATCCAGAAGTTGTTCATGGCCTGGCGGTACCACCCGCTGACCCAAGCGTATTTCATGTTGTTGAAATCGTTCAGGTTGGTGGTATTGCCGTTGATGATGCAGCGGGCGGCGGTATCGGTATCCCCGGCGGGGTTGAACAGGGGTTTCTTATTCAGCTTGCACATGATTCGCATTCTTCTATTTCTAAGCTCTTGGAACGGATGTAGTAGATGGTTTTCACGCCCTTCTCCCAAGCCAGGAGGTAGAGGTTGAGGATTTGGCGCAGGGTGTACTCGTTGGTGATGTAGAGGTTCATGCTCTGGGCCTGGTCCACATGGCGCTGGCGCACGCCGGCGGCGCGCACGCTCCAGCTCTGGTCTATGTGGTGGGCGTTCTTGTACAGCCAGAAGGAGCGCAAGTTGAGCTCCGGGGCCACGCGGGGCATCAGGCCGTACTTTTTCTCCTCCAGGAAGAATTTCTTCATCACGGGGTCCAGGCCGGCGGTGGTTCCGGCAATAATGCTGGTGCTGCTGGTGGGGGCAATGGCAATGAGGTAGGCGTTTCTCATGCCGTGGGTGGCCACGCGCTGCTGCAGCTCCTGCCATTCCGGGGAGGTGTAGCCGCGGCTGGTGAAGTATTCCCCCGTCTGCCAATCGCTTCCCGGGAAATACTCGTAGGCGCCCTTTTCCTGCGCGGTATCGCAGCTGGCGGCTATGGCGGCGCGGTTGATGGTCTCAAACACCCTGTCCACAAACTCCAGGTGGGCCTCGCTCTCCCAGGGCAGGTTGTTCTTGGCCAGCATGTGGTGGTAGCCGCTCACCCCCAGCCCCAGCGGGCGGTAGCGCCGGTTGGTGACCTGCGCGTAGGGCACGGGGAAGAAGTTGAGGTCTATCACGTTGTCGAGCGCGCGCACGGCACTGGCGGTAATCTCCTCAAGCTCTGCGGGGTTGTTCACATCAATGCGGCCCAGGGAGAGGCTGGCCAGGTTGCACACCACAAAATTGCCGGGGCGGGTGGTGGTGACCACCACGGTTTCGCCGTTCACGGTTTGCACCTCCTGGCTCACGGATTCAATGGCGCTCATGTTCTGGGCAATCTCCGTGCAAAGGTTGCTGCAGTAGATGATGCCGCGGTGCTTGTTGGGGTTGGCGCGGTTCACGGCATCACGGTTGAAGGTGAAGGGCGTGCCGGTTTCCACGGCGCTCTTGAGCACCAGGCGCACCACGTCCTTCACGCAAATCACGCGCTTGCTGATGCGCGGATCCGCCACACAGCTCAGGTAGCGCTTGGTCCACTCGTCCCCGTAGTAGTCCTCCAGGCAGTAGCCCTTCACCTCCTGGATTTCATGCGGGCACATCAGGTGCCACTCGCCGTTGATATTGTCGCGCGCCTGCTCCCAGAAATAATCCGGGTAGCATACGGCGGGGAACACATCATGCGCCTTCAGGCGGTCATCACCGTTGTTGGTGCGCAGGGCCAGGAACTCCGGCAGGTCGCGGTGCCAAACATCCAGGTACACGGCCACGGCTCCCTGGCGCACGCCCAGCTGGTCCACCGCCACGGCGGTGTCATTGGCCAGGCGCACCCAGCGGATCACGCCGCCGGCCGCCCCCTGGAACCCGCGAATGCTGCTGCCGCGGGCGCGCACCTTGCCGAAATACAAGCCCATGCCGCCACCGAATTTGCTCACCATGGCAAAGTTGTCGATACTGCGGTAAATGCCCTCCAAATCATCCGGCACGGTATCAATGAAGCAGGAGGAAAGCTGATGGAAGGGGCGGCGCGCATTGGCCAGCGTGGGCGTGGCCATGGTCACCTTCAGCGTGCTGAGCATATCATAGAAGCGGCGAACCCAGGTGGCGCGCTGCGCCTTTTCCTGCATGGCCAGGTGCAGCGCTATGCCCAGGAACATTTCCTGCGGGCTCTCCAGCACCACTCCGCCGTACGTGCGGATGAGGTAGCGCCCCGCCAGCAGCTCTATGCCGGACACGTTGAACAGCTTGTCGCGCTCCGGCTGCATGATTCCCGCCAGCTCCAGCAGCTCCTCCTGCGTGTAGGACTCCAGGATATAGGCGCCGTACAGCCCCTGCTGCACCAGGTAGGCAACCTTGTCGTAAAAAGTTTCCAGCCCGTTCTGCTCCTGGAATTCGCGGCGCAGGCCCTCCAGGCGCATCAGTTCAAAGCGCGCGGCAATCATCTCCCACTGCGGCGCATCCTGCGTGGTGAGCTCGGCCGCAGCCTTTTTCAGCAGCGCCAAGGCCTCCCCGCGCTCCATGCCCGGTTTGAAGAACGTGGCAAACTTGCGCGCCAAGTGGGTGAGCGCGTAGCTGTCCTCATCAAACTCCTTCTGGATATCCTTCAGGCAGGTATCCAGCTGCGCATCCGTCCCGAAAAACTGCATGAGCCGCTCTCGCGCCGCACGCGCGCGGGTGCGCCCGCTGCGGTACAGGATGAAGCTCTTCATGGCATCATAGTGCCCGCGCTCCATCAGCGCTATTTCCACGCAATCCTGGATGGTTTCCACAGGCAGGTCCCCCGCGGTCTCGCTCAGCTCGAACAGGCGCGCCTCTATGTCGTCCGTCAGCTGATCCGCCTCCGTCGGCAGTATGCCGGTGCCAATGCCGTTGAATGCCAGGTTGATGACGCGGGTGAGTTTCTCCCGGTCGTATGCTGCGTGTTGTCCGTTGCGTTTGATGATGTTCATGCGCCTGATTCCTTGCTCTTCTTGTACCGTATCTTGTATGGGGGCGCAGAATTTAACACAACATTTAGAATATGTCAAAAGAATTTTGCCCTTTTTGCGTAATGCCGCAAAATAAAAACGCACCGAAAGAATTTAGAACCCATCGAAAAAAACAGCTTGACGCGATTTGCGTCTTCGGGTATACCATGAGCGCCACAAGCTAAAGTGCGCTCTAGCTATTTGCCGCGGCAGATGCCATGGCCTACTGCAGGAGCAACATTCTAATCTATTCACAAGATGCAATACACGGTCAAAACCATCAGCAGCGGTTACTTCGGCGACACCGAGAAATGGGTGCACCTCCAGGTCTGGGATGAGGAGAACCAACTCGTGAGCGAGGAAATCTGGACCCACGAGGACTGCGATTGGGAGCTCAAGGATATCCATGTGGGAGACGTTGGCATGAAACCCATCCTGTTCAAGGAACATGAAAACAACTCTGCCCTTTTTGCCCTGCTCCATGACATCTGGCAAAACCGGGACGAGTGCCCGGCAAGGCAAGTGTGCGCATAGGCATTCTTCGTTCTTGCCCCCCCGGTCAAGCCGCTTCCCGGTGCTCAAAAAAGCCCCATCAGCCGGAGCGGATGGGGCCCTGATGTATTTCCTGCGAAAAGAGTATTACTTCCTCCTGCGGCGGCGGGATGCCAGGCCGGCGAGTGCCAGCAGGGAAAGCGTGCCTGTGGTCGGCTCGGGGATATTGGAGGGAACAAGAGGAGTAGTGGCACCGCCTGATGAGTACACCAGCTTGAGTTGCGTATTGTCCTCACTGAGCACAAGCCTGGCGGTTGCAACCTGCAGCTCCGTGCCTTGCAGCTTGATATCGTACTCCTTGTTCAAAATATCGTCGAAATACACAATTTCAGATTCATTGCTCAGCAAGGTTATGGATTGGCCAGGTTTCCAATCCAAGGCTTCCACTGCATCAATGGACAGATTGGGAGTATTCAGGATCTCGGTGGTGAGCATAACATCGCCGTCCAAGAGATTGTTTGACAAATGGAAGGCCATGCTTTTAAACCCCATCCCGAATATACCACCCACAGAAATCCCAGCGCCGTAGATATCAAAAGAGTTAGAGATGGTTTTGTGAGAAACCCAAACACCAATACCGTCCCCCACCGAGATGCGGTTTCCTTGGATGTCGCCATATGTACCACCCTCTCCCACCAGAACAATCTTGTTGTTTGCCACCACAGCATCACTATATGAACCAACGAACTTGGCGCCACCAAGCACGGTGCCTCCGGCTAGAATAATGGTATTATTGGTAAGGGGACCGCGACTAGAATCAGCACCTATAATTTCCTTAACTGTTCCGCCAGTCATCGTAATGGTGTTGTTACTGCAACTACCCTGATAGGAACCGTATACCGTGATGCCAGAGCAATCCATTGTCCCTCCTGCAGATATGGTCACATTCGCCCCATCCACCCCATCACCAGAATATTGAGCTTCATTAAACAAATGGCCTCCTTCCAGCACGGTTCCTTCTGTGGCGAAAGCCTGCGTACCGAGTAGCGCAGCGGCGACCAAGGTGATAATTATCGTCTTTTTCATGTTCGTTTGTTTGCTGATTGAAGTGGAAAGCCCGTACATCCGCGCGCGCGCGATATGCTACACGAGAACATTCGGCATGACAAGCCCAAAATCAACAATCTAGGATTTTTTTTGGCCGCCGCCGCGCGGGGCAGTGCGGGGAGCCATTACCGCCCGGGTGCCGTCTCTGCACAGGAAACGGCCCCACCCGCCGGAACGGATGGGGCCCTGATGTATTTCCTGCGAAAGGAGTATTACTTCCTCCTGCGGCGGCGGGCGCAGAGGCCAGCAAGGGCCATCAGGGAAAGCGTGCCCGTGGCGGGTTCCGGGGTTTCCACCAGCTTGGAGAACACGGGGCGGCCCTGCTCGTCTATGCTCATGGTCTGGCTGCCGTAACCGCCCATCAGCAGGGAGATGTCCCCATCTGCTGTTTCCGCGGTCAACTTGGCATCCCCCAGGTTGAAGGAGATGCCGTTGGTCTCGGGATTGAAGCCTTCCGGCAGGGAAAGGTCGGAGGCATCGAACACCACGTCCACCATGTCCACGGAGCAGTGGAAAAGGTCTGACAGGTTGAAGTAGTAGATACCCTCCACCAGCTCGTATGTGGTTTGGGAGAGCTTGATGGTGACATCCTGCAGCGTGATGGTGTTGTTACCCACGGAGATTTTGTTGTCCGCCGTGATGGTCATGCTCTTTATCATCAGGTTCGCCGTGGATTCAATCTCCAACCCGTCCGCCAGGCTGGTTTGCCTGTCTATTCCGGCAATCAGGCCGTCGGACACGCTGATTTCCTGCAGCAGGCCTGGCTTGGCCCCATCAAGAGACTTGACGTTGGTGGCACCAGCCTCGATGGTAGCGCCTGAAAGCCGCGCACTCGCGCCCTGCTTTGCTGTGAGGGTGCCGTTGACCGTGCCGTTGGAGATGGTGGCGTTGCTCCCGGTCAGGGTTACATTCCCGGAGAGAGGCTGGTCATCCAGGTCCAGCGTGGCATTGTCTCCCAGGGAGATTTTGCCTTCTCCGCCGAGGTAGCCACTCAGGGTGAGCTTCTTGTTCGCACCTACTTCAAGGGAGCCGTTGAACGTGCCGCCGCCAATTTGAGCGGAATCTCCGGCCAGTGAGACTGAGTTGGAGAGAGTGCTGCCGCTCAATTCCAGAACGGCATTGTTTCCCAAGGAGATTTTGCCTTTTCCGTAGAGTTCGCCAAGCAGGGAGAGCGTGTTGTCCGCACCTACTTCAAGGGAGCCGTTGAACGTGCCGCCGCCGATGCCGGCACTTCCCGTCAGGGTGACGGAGCCGTCGAGGGTGTTGTTGTTCAAGTACAGCGTGGTATCGTAGCCAAGGGAGATGGTGCCTGTGCCGGAGAGGTCTCCCATCAGGGCTAGTGAATTCCCATTGTCCACGGAGAGTGAGACATCGAGCTTGCCGTTGCCAATGTTGGCGGAGCTTCTGGCCAGGGTGACGCCCTTGGTGAGGGAGTGCTTGCCCAGGTCCAGCGTGGCATTTTCTCCTAGGGAGATGCTGCCTTCTCCGGAGAGGTCGCCAAGCAGGGTGAGGGTATTGTTCGCGTTCACGGAGAGGTCTCCGTTTAGCGTGCCGTTGCCGATGCCGGCGGAGTTCCCGGCCAGAGTGACGGAGTTGGAGAGGGTATTGTTGCCGAGGTCCAGCTCGGAGGTATCGTTTAGGGTAATAGCTTCCTTAATGACAACGCCGTTCTTCAAAAACAGACTCTTGCCCTCCGCCACGGTCACGTTGCCGGAAATCTTGCCGTTGCTGATGGTGGCGTTGCTCCCGTCCACGATAACGTTGTTCGAGATGTTGTGATTATCGAGATCCAGCGCGGCTTGATTTCCCAAGATAACGTTTCCCTCGAGTTGCAGGGTGGAGTCTCTCCATGCGAAGGACGCGTTTTCTGCCAGGATAAGGTTGCCACCTATGATGCCGTTGCCGATGCTGGCGGAGTCACCGGTCAGAGAGACGTCGTTGGAGAGGGTGTGGCCGTTGAGGTTCAACGTCGCATTGTCGGCCAGGGAGATGATGCCCGAGCCGTCCAGATAGCCGCTCAGCTTGAGCGTCTTACCTGCCTTCACGGACAGGTTGCCGTTGAGCTTGCCGTTGCCAATAGAGGCGCTCCCTGCTATCGTTACAATGTTGGCGAAAGTGTGATCGCCGAGGTCCAACGTGCCGCCACTCATGGTAACAGCGCCGTAGCCGAGGGCGTGGTCGTGGCCAATCACAATCTTGCCCCCTTCGATTTTTGTGCCGCCCTCATAAGTATTACTATTGTAGATAGTGAGCGTGCGGCTGCCAGTTTTGGTAAGCTGCATATTGCCGTCGAGGCTGCCATCTCCGGAGAAGATATAGTCGCTTCCTCTGTCGTTGTCCACCAGAACGCTTGCGGGGGTCAGAGTGCCCATTAGCTCTACAGTGCCGTTGGGGAGAGATCCGAACATCACGGGATCTCCATCTCTATATTCATCTCGTTTGCCAACTAAATTACTCCAGTTGGATCCGCCGTGCTTCCAGATATAGTCGACTTGGGGAGACCATATTCGAATTCGATTTTCGCCCTGGGCATCCAGAGTCAGCCCGGCCAGCAGGAGTATGAGTGCAAGTGTCTTTTTCATGGCTATATAGAGGATGCGAACTCGCGCGCGCGGGCATTGTATTCCGAAATGAACAAAAGTCAAACACAAACGTCTTGCGCTCGCAGGGCACAAAAAGAGCAAGCCCCACCCGCCGGAGCGGATGGGGCCCTGATGTATTTCCTGCGAAAGGAGGGTTACTTCCTGCGGCGGCGGGATGCCAGCACCGCCAGCGCAAGGAGGGAAAGCGTGCCTGTGGCGGGTTCCGGGGTGGGCACGAGCTTACGCAGGAAGACCGTGCCGGCCACGGCATTGCCGGCGTTGATATAGGACGGACTGCCCGTGTACACCAGCTCAAACGCGCCGGGGGCGATATTGCCGAACACCTGTGAGGCTTCCACCGAATAGGGATAGATGAGGTCCTGCTGCATTTCGGGAAGGCTCAACTCATCCACATGGGTGAACAGGGTAAACTCTCCCCCGTCCTTCAAGATATTCAACCAGTTCACGGCATCTTGCCCAAGCACCAACCCGGCATGCAGAACAAGAGCGCCGTAGTCAAGGCTCACGCCATCCAGGGTCTGCAAATCCAGCAAGGCGCCATCCATCATGCCGAGCCTGGCATAAACCGCAGAGCCGGAGCCTGCCGTAAGGCTCCCTGTCACGCTCAGCATGCCGGCTTGCACGGCATCGCTCTCCGTCACAATCACATGGCCTGCTCCCAGGGTAAGGGCATCCACGGTTGTGCCAGTCCCGCCGGAAACAGCGATTTCCGCGCCGTTGAACACGATGATGGATGCGGTATCGAGTTTCGCTCCATCACCCAATTTCACACCAATCTTGCCACTTTCTGCCGCCAGGGAGATGTTGACATCCGAATCCGTCTCGGTGAAATTGAGCGAGGCTGTACCGCTGCCCTCCTGCACAAAGGCACCGGACCAGCCGGCAACATCACCGGAGAACACCATAGATAAATCATTCCCCGCGCGGTTCACGATATCCCCGGAACCGTAGACCGGGCCATTCCAAGAGTAGGAGGGCTCCGCATTGCAAGCGGCAATGACCAGGGCGGGCCCGCCCCCCTGCCCCGCCCGCAGCTCCACGGGGGCGGAGAGGCTAGTCTCCGCATCCTTGTTGCCCAGGCGGGCGGTGTATCCCTGGAACACCAGGGTGGACTCCCCGGAGTACAGCTTCTGCATCTGGAGCGCGGAAGCGGAACCGTCTCCGGTCAGCACGAGCTTGCCGCTCCAGGAAGGATCCAGGCTCACGCGGGCAGGCAACCCGCTCATGCCCTCGATGATGAATTCGTTGCCTCCGCCTGCCATGACATAGGAGCCCGGGCCTGTAAGGGAGGCCGCGTAGAGCCGCGTGCCGTCGGCCGCGTTCAAGGTGGCCGTCACCCCTTCCTCCGCCTCAAACACCATGGATTGGTCCACACTCCTGTTCACCAGCAGGGTGGAATCATTGGCCTGGAAGCGAACTTCCTGCAGCTGGGCTTCCGGGCGGCCGTCGCGAGAGGCCTCCAGGATGGCGGCGTAGTTCATGTTGGCGCTGTTGTGGTCCTGGCGTATGATGTAGCGGTTCCACGCCGTACTGGTGTACGTGCCGGTGGAAAATTCTCCAGTGGCGGCATTGTAGGTGAAAACGGCATCCACGGGGGCGGCGTAGTGGCTCACCGTGATGTTGCTCAAATCCAGGGCTGCGTCCTCTGCCAGATCAAACACTTTGACGGTGGCAACCGTGTCCGGGTTGACGGTGAAGCCGCTGCCGGAGGAAGCATCATGCTCAGCGCCCGTGCAGTCCACCACCCAGGGTGTTCCCGTTCCCGCCTTGCGCGTGAGCTCCAAGGCATCCGCAATAATGTGGGAGCCACCCTCCGAGGAACCGGAAATGCTGCTTGCCCCCGATACCGTGACGGGAGCGGAAACCCGCAGAGCTGCGTCCTTGCCCAGCACCACACGAGCCACATTCAGCACCAGGTGACCTACGGCGCAATCCTCGGAATCAACCTCCAGCGTGGCACCGTTCAGCGTAACAGAGCCGCTGCCGAGCGAACCGTTCCTTGTCACACGCAGCGTGGAGGTGGTAACAACGGTGTTGCCGGTGTTGGCGTTGGCTGTATCCACCACCAGGGTGCCGCCGCCGCCAACATGGAGCGCCGTTCCACCGACCAGGCGGCCATCCCCGGTGAAGGAGAGTTCCTTGCCGGAAGCAACATTCACGTTAACCGCGGCGGGGGTGAGGTCTCCCTGCAGCTCGATGCAGTCATAGGCGACATCCATGATGTAGAGCGAGGCATTGTCGCGGTAGGCGCGGGAAACCCCGGGAGAGGAATAGTAGCTCCAGTTCGCATCACTGTTGTTCGCCCACACATTGCTTTGTTCGCCGGTCCACCCCATCATGGTATCCGGGGAATAATACAGCGCTCCCCCCTGCCAATACAAATGCATGTTGTCTTGAGTCTCGCCACCCACCTGCAGGGAAATCTTGGAAAAGTCCCAGTCCGCGGGGGTGGTGCCGGCCGCCATGGAGACAAGGCACGCATCTTCCGCAACCGGCGCGTGAATGAGCTGGAGCGTGGCCGTGCCGCCCTGTACAAGCTCTGCATCCACGGCCAGCATGGGGGCTTCCCCCTCTCGGGATTCCAGGAAAAACTTTATAGAGGAGCCTTCCTCCAGCGTCACGGTCCGGGCTTTCAGGCTGTTGGCTCCGCTCAGAACCAGCATGCTACCCTGCTCCATGGTGAGGAAGGACTTGTCCAACTCACCGGAAACGCTGTTGTTGATGGCGCCGTTGGACAGCTCCAAGACAGCCCCGCCGCGGACATTCAAGCCGTTGAGGGCCAAAATGGCGTCGTCCTCCACGCTGATGGTGCCGCCGTACAGGGTGGTGCTGCGGTTGATGGAGGAAGTGCGTGAAAGCTGCAGCTCCCTCTCCGTGTATGTTCCGCTCGTGTACATGCCCAAGTCTGCCTGTGAGTACCTGCCGCTGAACACAATCTTGCCGCTGGTGGCCTCCAGCTCGCCATCCTTGTTCACCGCGTTGAGGTACAGCTCCGGGCAGTCGGTGAACACCGCGGAATCGTAGATGACAATATCGTACCCCTCCGATGCAGAGAAATACGTGCGGTGTTGCCCGCGCCCGTATATGGCAAGCCCCCTCAGGTACCTCCGGCCGGTTTGCTTGTCATCCACAATATTGTTGCGGAACTCCATATACTCGTTGTTCGCGATAACGGCATCCCCATGCTCTTTCACGTACATGCCGGCGGCCACTCCGCGGCCCACGTTGTCCTTGAAGTAGATTTTGCCGTTGCCTGTAAGGTTGAGCGTGCCGTCGGTTACGAATCCCGCACATTCGTGTGAGGATTCGTTGCCGATGAACGAGATTTCCGCATTGCCCTGAACAGTCGCGCCGCCTTCTACAAAGAGCGCACCTACGGCAAATGCCGTGTTGATGTGGGTATTCTCCTTGAACAGCACGTTCTTGTTGCCCTTCATGTCCAGGGTCTTCGCAAAGACCGCCAAACCATCGGCCCCGCCGCTGTTCCCGGAGAACTCAAGCCAGTCGTTATCGTTCAGGACCAATCCATCCGCATACACGGCACCACCCTGCGAGCCGGAGTGGTTCTCATTGTCCTTGAACTTCACTGTACCGTTGCCGCTGATCTCCAGGGCATCCGCCAAGATGGCGCTACCGCTGCCGGATTTGGTTGAGTTGCCCTCAAAAATCACGTCCGAGTTCCCGCTGATCAAAACTTTGGCCTTGTGCTTCGCATCACGGGCTTTCACCGCACAAATGGCGCCGCCGCCGCTCTGGGCCCGGTTCCCGGAAAACAGGACGGCGCTCGTGTTGTCCGTGATATGCAGGTAGTCTGTCTGGGAGAACCCGGTGGCATCCACATTAATGGCACCACCCTTGGCCCCGGCAACATTGCCGGAAAACGTGATGGTGCCGCCCTTGTTGCCACTGATGGTGATGGCGGTGCAGTTCAACGCGCCGCCGAACCCGGCCTGCGCGTATTTGTTGGTGACCGTGTTTTGGGCGAAGGTCACGCTCTTGTTGTCGGAAATGGTGAGCGAGCCGAAAATGCCGCCGCCCGCATTGCCATGGCTGCGCACATAGATGGCACCGCCGTTTTCCGAGCTGTTGTTGCTGATGTTCACACTGCCGTTGCCACGGATTGACAGCTCAGACCCCTCTTCCCCGTATATGGCGCCGCCATAGTAGACAGCTCCCTCCGGCACGGGGCCCTCGGGGCGGGCAAGCGTGTTATCGCAAATGCTCAGCGCGGTGAAACCCGTAAAATAGCTCGGCAGAACAGGATCCTCGATAGAGTTGCAGCTCGCAACGCGAACGGCACCGCCGGCGCCCTCCGTCCTGTTCCCGCCCAGGGTCAAAACGGCGTTGTTGTTGCCAACCCAGCGCTGGCAATCGCCCGTGGTGCGCACGCCTGTCGCATCCACACTCCCTATTACCTCAAACACGGCGCTCTCACTTGCATGCGCGGCTACATCTTCCGCGCTATGGACATTAACCGTGACGATATTCGGCTCTGCCGCATCCTGCGTGCCCTCCCCGGCATAAGTGCAAAGCGACAAAGCAAACAACAATGAAAGCGGCAAATGTGGTTTCATGGCGGCGTGCAAACAAATACTGCGCCAATTCTAACAAATTCCCCCCCTGTGTCAATCCAAGAATGGCAGGCCTGGCTACGCGCATCTGCCCCAAAGATTGCATTTTAATGACGCGACTCGTTGATAGGCAATCTTTGAGAAATTCAGCAAAATTTAAAGCCTCCTCCCTTTGAATTTTATCAGTAAAGGCGGCCAGAGACGTGCAACCGGAGACGTCATCCACCCCGCAGAGCGGGGCTCGCTACGGAGACGTTAGGACGGTGGTTACCCCCAGTGCTTCCGCGCTGGGCTAACTTTGAGTCGCCATCGGAATGGCTCCACATCTTGCGCGCCCTTTGGGCGCGTTCATACGTATTGCGCCGCTTTGCGGGGCAGGCATTGGCGTGTGTTTGAAGCATCCTTTCATATGGCGCGGTCCATTGCTGTTGCAGCCATGCGAACGTGCTTTGTACCCCGCCTTGAGCGGGGTGCTTTCCTTTCTAGAGCCACGGGTGTAAACCCGTGGGATAACGAGCGTGCAAGTGTCT
>JAZUGI010000076.1:0-3727 GCA_045641125.1 Akkermansia sp. | reverse complement strand
CCTCCACCAGGGCATAGGGGAGCAGGAGCTCGCCGTTGTCCAGCGGGGTGTGGACGGCAAGGCCGGGAAGCCGCTCCACCAAGTGGCGGCGCAGCGTCTCTGTAAGCGAGTGGGGGTTCATCTCATGGAGCGGATGAGCTTGCGTTTCAGCGCGCGCAGGGAACCGTCAAGACCGCGCTTCACCGAAGCGAGTGCATACTCCGCGCGCCGCTGGAGCAGGGGCGTGCCGTAGGGCACCCGGTTGCTTACTGTGATGGAATAGGAGTCCGCGCCCTTCTGGACGCTCATGCCGCCCTCCCCGGCAGAATGCCGCTTCACCCAGGCGGGCACGCTGGCCTTGAGTTCGCGGGCGGCTGCGTTCCAACCTGCGGCCATGCGCCCGAGCTGTTTCGTCTTGGCCTTGATAACCTGCCGCATCTCGGCCTTGGAGAGCCACTTGCCCTTGTAATAGCGCTTTTCGTAGTTTGCCTCCAGCCTGTCGAGCCAAGCGCGCTTCACCTGCGCGGGCGAGCTCTTGGCAATCATCGGGGGCGTGTTGCGGACGGCAGCCTTGGTGAAGCGGGTGGCCACGTCGCGCGTGGCCTGGGCCATATCCTTGTTGCACAGGATGGCCCATTGGGCAATCTTGCGGTTGATTTCCGCATCATTGACTTTCACGTCCGCATTCATGTCAGGTCTGGGTGAGGGAAATGGAGACAATCGGGAGGCCGGGGCGGCGGGCCGTGTCCTCCACGCGATAGGTCTCGCCCTCGATGGAAACCGTGCATCCCGGCACCACCCCCTGCGGGAGATCCCGCGCGAGGGCGCGCACCTCGATGCCCCGGCTGGGGGCGAAGCCGCCGAGCTCCAAATCAAAGGCGCGGGTGGCCCGCGACACCAGCACTTTCACGCTGGCACCGCAGGTCACCATAAACACCGGGGCTTCCTGCCACACAGACAGGAAGTCCGATGTCATCTCGTCAGGCAGCGTCGCCATTGCCAGCTCCACCGCCGGGATTGTCGCCGCCGTTCTCCGGCGTGCTGCCGGAACCGTCCGCCCCATCGGCCACGATGCGCTTCAGGCCGTCCGGGCGGATGACCTTGAAGCCGTACAGCGCTTCCAAGGTGATGTAGACCTTGTTGCTGCGGGTGTCGGAGTGGCGCAGGTATCCGAACGTCAGCCCGGTGGTCGGGTCGGTGACCGCGCCCGCCTCGCTGTAATCGGCAATCGGCTCCAGATAGCGCATGGCAATGGCCAGGCTGGAGGGGTGGGCCGCGAAGCCCACAAGGTTCTCGCCGTTGTCCGGCACGCAGGTCGTCTCATAGAGGTCGAACCCGGCAATGCGGTTGATGCGGGCCTCCACCACGCCCTGCTGGGCCAAGGGGGTGATGAAGCTGCGGGCCACGATGTCGTCCGCCAGCAACGAGGAGAAGAACGAGTTGTCGAGAATCAGGGCTCTCTGGTCCTGCGGCATGTTGCCTTGGGCACAGGCTTCCCTGATTTTCACGATGCTCTTGTAATTGAAATCCTCGGCGGCAAGGGGAGCAATGGCGGGCGACCCGTAGTTCTCCGCCGTGACGCAGGAGAAGATGTCGGTCATGACATCAATCGCGAGCTGCTGCGCAGCGGTCGCCACCAGCTTTTCGAGCAGCGGGATGGCCGTGGTCGCGGCCTCCTTGGCCGTCATGTGGACGGTCTTGTACTTGTGGCGGTTCAGCACCACAGGCACGGAGGACGCCTCGCTGTCGGCATTCTGTGTGTAGTCTCCCG
The DNA here is from genome assembly GCA_045641125.1 of Akkermansia sp. Lineage (GTDB taxonomy): Bacteria > Verrucomicrobiota > Verrucomicrobiia > Verrucomicrobiales > Akkermansiaceae > Akkermansia. The sequence continues at coordinate 1,977 of JAZUGI010000076.1, read as the reverse complement.
CGAAGTCGGAGGATGCGGTAGGCATACCGATGACGGGAACCTTGATGGTGTCCAGCTTGTCCGCCGGGGAGGGGGAGAAGTTGGTGGAGAACGCCGTGAGCGGAAGCAGGGCGGTCATCCAGGGCATCAGCGCGCTCTGGCTGATACGCACATCCTTGAGGTCGGTGATTGTATTGGGCATGGTATTGTTGTTGGGTTGGGGTTAGATGTTGCTAAAGAGCTCGGCACGTTCGGAGTCGGAGAGCGAGCGGAGGAACGCCGTCTGTCCGGCAGGGTCGGTGATGGCCTTGAAGCGTTCGGAGACGGAAACCTCGGGCGGGTTGCCCTTGGCCGTCACGGCAACGGGTTGCCCCGCCTGTGCGCCGTAAATCTCCGCTGCCCGCTCCTCCGCGGTCTTGGCCTCGGCCTTGAGCCTGTCCACCTCGGCAAGGGCCTCGCGGAGCCTCTGCTCCTGGGAAGCCGCCGTTTCCTTGGCTGCCTTGAGGTTGTCGGCCAGCTCGGAGTTGGCCGTTTCCAGCATTTCCTTATCGGTGCGCGCCTGCTCCAGGGCGGTTTGGAGTCCGGCCACCTGGCCGTTGAGCTCCGCTACCTTGGCATTGGCGGCATCGAGTTGTTCATCTAGTGTTTCCATATCCTTTGGGAGGGTGTCAAAATGGGATTGACAGCATGAAGTCGGGAGGTAAAATGGTGGTGTCACATCGGTGTGTATGCACGATGTTCTTTTCAGTGAACCCCCTGAGGCTAGTCACCAGACGGGGGTTCCTTTTTTTCTGCGGGGAAAACGAAAAAGCTCACGTGCGGCATAAAAAAGGCTTGACGTGCGCCCCAGTTATTGGTAAGAGGATTCTTGGATAGAAAGGAGCATCCGATGAGCGCATTACCGAAAGTCAGCAAGTATAACCAACCCATACGCAATCCCTTTGTGGGGATGTGGCGCAAGCTGCTTTCCATCTTCCGCTCAGAAAGTCAGACTCGGGAATACGACATCCCGGAGGAAGCCATGGTGCGCCTGTTGCGCGATTTGCAGAATCCCAAGCCTGCTCCAGAAAGGTGTGTGCAGTCCTTGCGCGAGGTTATGAAGAGCACCAGCCTTTGATTTGAATGCAAGGCTCGGGGAAAGTGATGTGGCTGGATTGGAGCTTCGAGCTCCCATCCAAAGGGGTGCGCGATAGATTTCAATGTAGGGAGGAATCGTGTGCCAGGTTTTACCGGGAGGACGCTGAGCGCTTTCAGCGGATAGGAGCAGCGGCAATAATCACAGCTTGGAAATCGCCCAAACACGATGAGGTGGCAGGGTTCATCACCATTTCTCCGAACGGTTTGAGGGGGAACAAGTACAGGAAGGCAATAGAGACCGTCTTGGGTCCTGACTATTCCCTGGGGGACAAATCTTTTCCCTGTTGGTTCATAGGTCAGCTCGCCAGAGCGGAAGACTCTAGCTTGAAAGGCTTAGGACGGCATTTGGTGTGGCTGGCTATTATGGACATAGTGCGGCGGGCCAGTCACGGGGCGGGCTCGTGCATCATGATTGAAGCAGAGCGGAAAAAACTTGTGGACTTTTACATGCGCGAGTTTGACTTCTCCCCACTACACCCGCAGCTCGAAAACTGGAAAGAGCCCACAGCCTCCAACCAGTCTGGAAAGATTCTACTCTACTTGTCCATCCAGCAAGCCGAAGACAACATCCGTAGAGCAGGCTTGTTGGATGCCTCCTTGGGTACAGAGCAAGGGGAACTTCCGCTCTAGCTGTTTGCTCCTCAACCGTGGCGCTGGATGAGCTTCTCCTCCAGCCATTCCAAACTGTCGGCACGGGCATCGGCGAGACCGTGGGCCCTTGCCTCCGCGCCGGAAAAGGTCTGCCCCTCCATGTCGGCGGAGTCGATGGAGCGGCGGCGGTTCACGGCAGCCTTGAAATCGGCCCATGTCGTCTCCACCTGCCGTTGCAGGAGCTCGCGCTGCTCGTCCGTCATCGAGGTG
>JAZUGI010000075.1:0-2865 GCA_045641125.1 Akkermansia sp. | reverse complement strand
CGGCATGACCTTGTGGGTGGCCGGAGCCTACAACAAGTCCAACCTGCAGCGGCGTTCCATCCGCTGGCTCATTGGAGACGAGACATGGCGCTGGCCGCAGGGCCACATGGCCGAGGCGGAGGCACGCACCACGGCGTTCGGGTGGCTCGGCAAGTGCATCTTCTGTTCGCAGGGAGGCTTTGCCGGGGACGACACGCACACCAAATACGCGACCACGGATCAGCGGGAGTGGCAGTACACCTGCCCGCATTGTGGCACGCGCCAACCCTTCGTGTGGAGCTGCATCGAGTGGGACAAGGATTGCAAGGACGCGGAGGGGCATGTGGACTTCCGCAAGCGGCGAGCCTCCACATACATGCGCTGCGCCAACTGTCAGGCTCGCTTTGCCGACCGGGACGATGTGCGCCGCGACTTGAACGAGTCCGCCCGCTTCGTGCCGCAGAACCCCAAGGCTGCGACCGAGTACGTGGGATTCCATTGGAACGCGCTCGCCACGATGTCGTGGGGGATGCTCGCGGAGCTGTACGTGCGGGCAAAGATGGCGGCCAAGAAGGGCGACTATGCCCAGCTCCAGCAATTCTACCAGAAGCGCCTCGCCCTCCCTTGGGACGACTTTCAGGAGGACTACCACATTGAAACCACCCCCTCGGACTACCGCATGGGCGAGCCTTGGGAGCGGGAGGGCAACATTTCCGGGATTCCCCTGCGCGTCCTCACGGTGGACGTTCAGCGCGACTCCTTCTATACGGTGGTGCGCTCATGGGCGAACGACGGCTCCTCGCGGCTCATCCATTGCGCGCATGTGCTGACATGGGAGGACGTGCAGAACATCCAGCGGCAGTTCGGTGTGCCGCGAAGCCTGTGCTTCGTGGACTGCGGCTTCTCCACCTACGAGGTGTATGCCAAGTGCGCGGAAAACGGCTGGACAGCCCTGATGGGCGACCGCCGCAACACGTTCACGCACCGCCCGACCGGGAGCAGCAAGCCCGTGGAGCGATTCTACTCGCCGCGCCGGAAAATCAACATCGGCTCCAGCAAAGGCGGCACCATGCAAACCTGCAACATGCACTTCTGGAGCAACCTGAACATCAAGGACGCTCTCAACAGGCTGCGCCGCAACGAGAACGGCACGGTGTGGGAGGTCCCCTGCAATGTGCCGCAGGAGTATCTGGATATGCTGGAATCCGAATACCGCGCCCAGGAAAAGGGCCGCTGGATATGGAAGCAGATTGGCGAACGCGCGAACCACTACCTAGACTGCGAGGCCATGAGCGTGTGCGCGGCCTTCATGCTCAAGCTGGTGGGCCATGAGAGCGTACCCGCCGGGGAGGATGAACAGCCCCAGGAATAAAGGAAGCCCCGTATTGCTACGGGGCTTCCACTCTCTCTAAATCAATAAAAAAAACTCTGACGGACGTCTCACGACGTTCAAATGTTCATGAAAAAAACTCTTACGGACGTCTCACGACGTTCTATCTCCCGCTATCCTACCACCGCCAGCCGAGAAAGCAAGCAGATTTTTGACAACTCCATACCGGGTATGGAAACAATGCCCGCAGTCTATTGCTCGTACACCACGCTGGAACCCACGGCCTCCCTGATTGAGAACCCGCGCAACCCGAACCGCCACCCGGAGGAGCAGATAATCGCCCTCGCCAAGATAATCCGCCACCAAGGCTGGCGCAACCCGATTGTGGTCTCCAAGCGCAGCGGGTTCGTCATCAAGGGTCACGGCCGACTGCTCGCCGCCCGCATGCTGGGGCTTGAGGAAGTCCCGGTTGATATGCAGGACTATGAAAACGAAGCAGCCGAGTGGGCGGACATGATCGCCGACAACAAAATTGCCGAGCTGTCCAACATAGACGAAGGCGAACTCACATCCCTGCTGCGCGAGCTGGACGGGCAGATAGACCTGGAGCTCACGGGCTTTGCCGGGCGGGAGCTCACGGACATCCTAGCGCAAGCCGAGGACATCGGGGATGTGCCGGATGCCGTGGACCTCGGGGCGGAAAACCCGAGCACGGCGGAGGTTCTGCCCTCGCTCTCCTACGGAGCCAAGCACATCTTCCTCCAACCGGACGAGGCTGCACGCTTCGAGCGCTTCCTGGAGAAGTTCAGCGACAAGCATGGCAACTACAACGGCCTTTGCCTGGAGCTGCTGGAGAACGGCGACTCCCGGTTCCGCAACGCCTGATTTCCCCCCTTCCCCATCACGCCATGAGCCAAGCCGAATTCATCCCCTCCTACCCGCTGGCCGAGCTGCGCCCCGCCGACTACAACCCGCGCAAGCTGGATGACGACAAGTTCCAGCTCTTGCAGGAGAGCCTGCGGAAGTTCGGGGTCATTAAACCCGTCATCATCAATGGCGGCAACGGCATCCTGACAGCCGGGCACCAGCGAACGCGCGCCATGAAAGCCATCGGGCTCACGCATTGCCCGGCCATCCGCTTGCAGGGCATCACGCGCACGGACGAAATACGCTTCAACCTCTACCACAACAGCATCGAGACGGGCAAGAGCGAGGTCACGCTCGACCTGTCCGGCAGCGAGCTGGAGCCCGGCACCTACGCCTACCTCGACCACACAGCCATCAGCTACCCCCGCAACGCGAACGCCATCGTGGTGAACGGCATGAGCGGCCTCATCCTGCGCTACGGCGCATGGGGCAGCGCCGTTTGCAGCGAGGACGGGCGGGTGCTGCTCAACTCCGACTACGCCGTAGCCTGCCACCAGCTCCGAACCCCGCTACTGGTCTACATGATACCGCGAGAGGACGAGGAGGAGATGATGAAGTACCTCTCTATCGAGTACGGCGTATACTGCTACGACGTGCTGGGGGTGAAAAGCTACAACCAGCTCCACTGC
>JAZUGI010000074.1:0-1532 GCA_045641125.1 Akkermansia sp. | reverse complement strand
GCCATGCGCTGCGTCAGTGAAGACAAGGGCGCGGCCGAGCTGATGGGCATCAATGTCAACATGACCATTTCCCTGACCTTTGCCATCGGCAGCGCGCTGGCGGCGATCGCGGGCGTGCTCCTGTGCTCCACCTATCCCACGCTGCAGCCCACCACCGGCTCCATGCCCGGTATCAAGGCGTTTACCGCGGCTGTGTTTGGCGGCATCGGCTCCATCCCCGGCGCCATGATCGGCGGCCTGCTGCTGGGCGTCATCGAGATCCTGGGCAAGGCCTATATCTCCACCGAACTGGGCGACGCGCTGGTGTTCGCCGTGTTGATCGTGATCCTGCTGGTCAAGCCTACGGGCCTGCTCGGCAAACAGATCCATGAGAAAGTGTGAGGTGAGCGGGATGACGAAGAGAAACAAAAAAACACTCATCAACAACCTGATCACTTTCGGTATCGTGATCGTGGCGTTTATCTACTGCCAGCTGTCTGCTGACGGCGCGCTGGGCGCGGGCCTCAAGATGTCCAAGTCCATGAAGGGCCAGCTGGTGCCCATCTGCGCGTGGATCGTGATGGCCGTGAGCCTGAACCTGGTGGTCGGCATCAGCGGCGAGCTGAGCCTTGGCCATGCCGGCTTCATGAGCGTCGGCGCCTTTACGGGCATCGTGGTGTCCACCTGGATGAAGAGCGCCTTTGCCATGGATGACGGTATCCTGCGCCTTATCATCGCCATGATCGTCGGCGGCGTGTTTTCCGGCATCGTGGGCGTGCTGATCGGCATTCCCGTGCTGCGTCTGCGCGGCGACTATCTGGCCATCGTGACGCTGGCCTTTGGCGAGATCATCCGCAATATCATGAACTGCGTATATGTCTCCGTGGACGGAAAAGCGCTGCACTTCGGCTTCCTGAATCCCAACCTGGAGGGCAAGCTGGTGCTCAACGGCCCCAACGGCGCCGTGGGCGTGGAGAAGATCTCCACCTTCGTGATGGGTTTCGCGCTGGTGATCTTTGCCCTGATCGTGGTGCTGAACCTGATCAACAGCCGCTCCGGCCGGGCCATCATGGCCATCCGGGACAACCGCATCGCCGCGGAGAGCATGGGCATCAACAGCACCAAATACCGTATGATGGCCTTTGTGACCGCCGCCGTGCTGGCCGGTATGGCCGGCGCGCTGTATGGCCTCAACTACAGCGGCCTGGCGGTTTCCAAGTTCAAGTTTGACCAGTCCATCAACGTGCTGGTGTTCGTTGTGCTGGGCGGCATCGGCTCCATCCGCGGCTCCGTGATCGCGGCCACCGTGCTGACCATCCTGCCCGAGCAGCTGCGCGCCTTCAGCGATTACCGCATGCTGGTGTATGCCATCGTGCTGATCCTGGTGATGCTGGCCACCAACAACGCGCGCCTGAAGGCCTGGTTCTCCTCCCTGCGCGCCCGTCGCCTGAACAAGGCGGAGGAAGCTCCGGCGGAAGCCGTTGCTGCCGGGGAGACCGTGACTGAAAAGGCTGAAGAGGGAGGAAAAGCGGATGAGTAATGCAGTGAAGCTC
>JAZUGI010000073.1:0-23684 GCA_045641125.1 Akkermansia sp. | reverse complement strand
CCCGAGCTCCCGCTCAATGCTTAACCAAACACAATAACCCCAAAACATAAAAATACTATGGCAGAACAAGAAATCAAAGGCGTCGTCAAGACCGATGAGCAGCTCCTGCAGGAGAACGCAGAGAAGCGCACCAAGTGCACCGTCTACACCCGCGTGATGGGCTACCACCGTCCGGTGGAAACCTTCAACGCCGGCAAGCAGGGCGAGTTCGAGGAGCGCGAGCACTTCGTGGAGCCCTGCGGCTGCGGTTGCGGCGATTCCATTCTCAAGTAAGCTTGATTCCCGCGGGGTGCCTGTATCCCCAGGCACCCCGCGTTTTTTTTCGCTAGCCAAGCCCGGGCATGCACCATCCGTCGGACATCACCCCGCTCACCTTTCTGGACTACCCGAAGAAGGCGGCCTGCATCTTCTGGTACACGGGGTGCAACCTGCGCTGCCCCTACTGCTACAACCCGGACCTGGCGCTGGGCAGCGGCGGCGGGCAGGATGAAATGGCCTTCCTGCGCGAGCGCGCCGGATTCCTGGAGGCCGTGGTCCTCTCCGGCGGGGAATGCACACTCAACCCGGATATCCACGAGCTCTGCCGCCAAATCAAGCAGCTGGGCTACCTCATCAAGATAGACACCAACGGCAGCAACCCCCACGTGCTGCGCCCCTTGTTCGAGGAAGGGCTCGTCAATTACGTGGCGCTGGACAACAAGATGCCCTCCACCCGCACCTGGCACCTGCCCGGCGGAGCCCTGCTGTTCGACCGCTTCAAGGAAACCCTCAAGCTCCTGCAAACCTTCAAGGTGCCGCATGAGGTGCGCACCACCGTGCATCCGGACCTGCTGGACGAGGCGGACATTCTCCAGATGATCCGCGAGGCCCGCGTGCAGGGCTACAACCAAACCTACTACCTGCAACTCTTCTTTGACGAGGGCAAGGTCAAAACCCTGGGCAACATGAAGCCCCCCTCCCGCCGGTACGACCGCAAGCTCCTGGATGAAATGAGCCCCCTCAAAATCGGCTACCGCAACTTCCCGGAGGACAAGTACAAGATGTGATTGCCTGTCAAATCCCGTGAACGTCAGCCATCAATCGCTTGACAAATGCACTCAGGGGATGGAGGTGTTCGGCAAACAGAATCACCTCTGACCATTCCGGGCATCCCGTACGCAATTTGATGGAATCGGGTATCTCCCCTTTCTTGTTGCGGGAATCCAACACCTGAAACAAACGCGGGTCTTTGATGTTGAGCATCCAACCGGGATTGTCGCATGATTCCAGCGTGAACCCGTAGTTGTGTTCCCACAGTCCATCACATTTTTCCCGGTAGTACTGTTCTAGGGCGTTCAGCACAATCTCTTGTTCTGCGGTTGGTTCCTCTTCTGCTCTTCCAGGTGGGCGATGTGGGCGAGGGCGGTATCGATGTTCTCGCAAATGTTCTCCGTGTGGATGCCGCGGATGAAAGCCTTGTCGTGGCTGATGACATCCAGAGGCTGGGGCTGCACGCCGCACAGGAGCAGGGTGATGCCGTGGTGGCGGCAGTGGTCCAGGAAATCCTCCAGCACGTGCATGCCGGTGGCATCCAGCGCGGGAACCAGGCGCAGGCGCAGCAGAACGTAGTCGATATCATGCTCCAGCGTTTTGAAGACCATGTCCTTGAACTGCTCCACGGCGCCGAAGAAGAACGGGCCCTGCACATCGAAGATTTCCACGTTGTCCGGCACCTGGCGAAGATATCTGGAGCGCGCGGGCTGCTCCTCCGGGTCTTCACCGGAGATTTCCTTGGAGAGTGATTCCACGTTGCTGATTTGGGCCATGCGGCCGATGAAGAGCATGGCGGCGAGCACCACGCCCACTTCCACGGCCACCACCAGGTCCACCAGTACGGTGAGCACAAAGGTGGTGCAGAGCACCAGGGCGTCCTGCCGCGGGCCGCGCAGCAGGTGCACAAAGGTTTCCAGCTCCGCCATGTTGTAGCACACAATGGCCAGGATGGCCGCCAGGGCGGCCAGGGGTACCATGGTGGCATACGGCCCTGCGAGCAGGAGGATAAGCAGCAGGATAACAGCGTGCACCAGGCCGGAGACGGGAGTCTTGCCGCCGCTGCGGATGTTGGTGGCGGTGCGGGCTATGGCACCGGTGGCGGGCAGGCCGCCGAAGAGCGCGGAGCAGATGTTGCCGATGCCTTGCCCCACCAGCTCCGTGTTGGGGTGGTGGCGGGAGCCGGTCATGCCGTCTGCCACGCTGGCGCTCAGCAGGGATTCCACCGCCGCCAGCAGGGCAATGATGAAGGCAGGCTGCACCAGCTCCGTGATGTGGTGCCAGTCCACGGCCGGAATGCCGGGCATGGGCAGGCCGGTGGGAAGCTCGCCAAAGCGGGAGCCTATGGTTTCCACAGGCAGGGAGAAGACGCGGCACACCACCGTGGCGGCCAGCATGCCCACCAGCATGGCCGGCACGCGCGGAAAGAGGCGCTTGGTGAGCAGGATGAGCACGATGGTGCCCAAGGTGACACCCACGGCCCAGGGGTTCACCGAGCCAATGTGCTGCAGGTAGCACTGCCACTTGGAGATGAAATCCGCCGGAAGTTCACCGGCAATGGTGAGGCCTAGGATATCCTTGACCTGTGTGCAGAAAATGGTGACGGCAATGCCGGCCGTGAAGCCGGTGGTGACGGGGTAGGGAACAAACTTGATGAGCGAGCCCAGCCTGCAAAGGCCGAAACCGATGAGGAAGAGGCCGGCCAAGAGCGTGCAGAGGATGAGCCCTGAGGTGCCGTGGGTGCCCACCACGCCGGCAATAATCACCACAAAGGCGCCGGTGGGGCCGCCAATCTGGAATTTGCTGCCGCTGAAAAGGGAAATCATGAATCCCGCCACCACGGCGGTTACCAGCCCCATGGACGGAGTGACCTGCGTGCAGCCCACGGCTATGGCAAAGGCCATGGCCAGCGGCAGGGCCACCACGCCAACGGTGGTTCCGGCCGCCAGGTCCTTGAGAAACGTGGAGCGGTTGTACTCTTTCAGGCATTTGATGATACGTGGTGGATACATGGTACAGGGAAGGGCAGCCTATACTCTTTTTTGCCCGTATTGTAAAGGGAATTTTGTAAAAAAATCACATGCGGAATCCCCGAATCCTGCGCACGGTCCGGCTTGGCCCAGTTTCGTTGCTGCCGCGGTGCTCCGCCTCTGTGCGCGGATGTTTTCACACGGGCTGACTGAATCCGGTGGTATGTACGGTTGAATTACACTTTATCCCTGATGAGCGCGCAAACGGAAAGGGAGCAGGAATCGCCCACGCCGAAAAATGCGTGAAAACAGGTGCATCCCGTTCTTGCCAGTACGCGCGGGAAGGTGTACAATGTGAAGCATGAGAAGACCTTCCATACCCGGATTGGTGCTGGCGGACGGCTGGCTGGCACCGTACCAGCATGAGATACAGGCGCGCATGCGGCTGTATGATGCGCAGCTGCAGAGTATTTGCAGGCGCTACGGCTCACTGCTGGAGTGCGCCAACGGCTTTACCCGCATGGGCTTCAACCGTGATGCCGCCACCGGGGAATGGGTGTACCGCGAATGGGCACCCGGCGCGCGCGAGCTCTACCTCATCGGCGATTTCAACTCCTGGGACCGCTCTGCCACGCCCATGCACCGCAACCGGGATGGCGTGTGGGAGCTGCGCCTGCCCGCAGACACCCTCCACCACGGGGACCGCGTGAAAGTGCATGTGGTGGGCGCGGATATGGAGCGCCGCGACCGCATGCCCGCCTGGATCCGCTACACGGAGCAGGATGAGAACACCTTCGACTACTGCGGCATCATCTGGGAGCCCGCAGAGCCCTACAAGTGGGAGAACACGCGCTGGAATCCCGCCCGCGTGAAGACTCCCTTCATCTACGAATGCCACATCGGCATGGCGGGTGAGGAGGAGCGCATCCACACCTACCGCGAGTTCGCGGACAACGTGCTGCCGCGCATTGCGGAGCTCGGGTACAACACCGTGCAGATCATGGCCGTGCAGGAGCACCCGTACTACGGCTCCTTCGGCTATCACGTCTCCTCGTTCTTTGCCCCCTGCAACCGCTTCGGCACGCCGGAGGACCTCAAGCACCTCATCGATACCGCCCACGGGCTGGGCATTGCCGTGCTGCTGGATGTGGTGCACTCCCACGCCGTGAAGAACGTGGCGGAGGGGCTCAACAACTTCGATGGCTCCGGCGGCCAGTATTTCAAGGCCGGCGAGCGCGACAGCCGCCACCCGGATTGGGACAGCTGCCTTTTCGACTACGGACGCGAGGAGGTGATCGAGTTCCTGCTGAGCAACCTGCGCTGGTGGCTCCAGGAGTTCCGCTTCGACGGCTTCCGCTTCGACGGCGTGACCAGCATGCTCTACATCCACCACGGCCACGAGCCCTTCACGGACCTGGGATGCTATTTCAATACGCAGGTGAACACGGAGGCCGTCACCTACCTGCAGCTTGCCGCCACCCTGGTGCAGCAGGTGCTGCCGGGGGCTTTCGCCATTGCGGAGGATATGAGCGGTATGCCCGGCCTCTGCCGCCCGGTGGACGAGGGAGGTTTCGGCTTCACCCACCGCCTGGCCATGGGCCTGCCGGACTACTGGATCAAGCTGCTCAAGGAGAAGAAGGACGAGGAGTGGAGCGTGGGCGACATGTGGTACACCCTCACCAACCGCAGGTACGGCGAATCCAACATTGCCTACGCAGAGAGCCACGACCAGGCGCTCGTGGGCGACAAGACCATCGCCTTCCGCCTGATGGACGCGGAGATGTACACCCACATGAGCTGCAACATGCAGAGCCTGGTTATTGACCGCGGCATGGCGCTGCACAAGATGATACGCCTGGCCACGCTGGCCGCCGGCGGGGAAGGGTGGCTCAACTTCATGGGCAATGAATTCGGCCACCCGGAGTGGATCGACTTCCCGCGCGAGGGCAACGGCAACTCCTACAAATACTGCCGCCGCCAGTGGAGCCTGGTGGACAATGAGCAGCTGCGCTACCGCTTCCTCAACGAGTTCGACCAGGCCATGCTGGAGCTCTCCCAGGATACGGACCTGCTCTCCACCCGCCCCGCGCGCCCGCTCAACATGGATGAGAACAACCGCGTGATGGCTTTTGAGCGTGGCGGCATGGTCTTTGTGTTCAACTGGAACGGCGAGCGCGCCATACCGGACTACCTGCTGCCCGCGCCCTCCGCAGGCGAATGGCGCGTGGTGCTGGATTCGGACGATCCCCGCTTCGGCGGATACGGCCGCCAGGACCACAACATCAACCATTTTACGGACAAGCACCAGAACCTTTCCCTCTACCTGCTGCCGCGCACCGTCATGGTGCTGGCTCGCGCCTACCACGGGGGAAGGTGAATGCGGCGCACCGCAATGATTGTACAAGAAAAACGGTCCGCAAGGCATGCTGCCTTGCGGACCGGAATCTTTAGCGGATAGGGCCTGCTCCTTACTGCTGCTTCAGGCTGGCCAGGAGGTTTTCCACCTCTGCCACGTTGCGCAGGTGCAGGAAGCCCAGCTCATGCTGGCGCGGGAAATCGCTCATGTCCTTCACATCGTAGTCCAGCACAAGCTTGCCGCCGCCGTTGGCGTTCACCTCGTGGTCCTGCATCATGCCCACATGCAGCGGGTACTGCTCAATCACGGTGCCCTGCTGGTTGAAGACGAGAGCGCGCTTGTTGGAAAGGGCGTAGAAGGTAATCTTGCCCTTGCCGCGGCCGGCCTTCACGGAGCCGGCGGGGGTGCAGCCCCACACCGGGGATTCGCCCTCCTGCATGGCGGCCTTGAACCACTCGCGCTGGTTGTCGGAAAGCTTGTCCCAGGCGGGAGTCTCCGGCACGGGGAGCGTGGCGGGTACGTTCTCCGCCTGCATCTGCTTGAGCGCCAGCTCGCGGATTTCATCCGCGTTGTCCATGCTCAGGAAGCCCCAGCCGCGGTGGCCGGTGCGCCCGTCAATGTAGAAGAAGATGACATCGGCCTCGCCGTTGGGCTTGCGGTTGAGCACCTTCACATCCTTGATGCCCTTGTAGCCGGCACCGTGGATGCGGTAGCTGTGCACCTTGCGGTAGGCCTTGAGCGCGCGGTAGTTGGTGAGCACCACCGCCGTCTGCGAGAAGTTGCGGTACACCAGGATGATGTCCAGCATGGCCACCAGCACGGCAATCATCAGGAAAATCACCACGGCCATGGCTGCCCCTTCCGCCTTGTAGATGGCCACGAACAGGCATGCGGCCAGAACCAGCGCAAGCGCCACCACAGAGAAGATGGTCAGCATGCGGTTGCGGCTGGGCGCAGAGCCTTGGCGCCCCTTCCAGATGATTTCCTCACCGGGCATCAAATTCGCATCCACCATCTGGCGGATTTCCAATGCAAGAGTATCGTAATCAGCACTCATGCGGAAAATCTAACACATGGCCCCCCGTTTGTAAAGCTCAAACAACAACAAACGCCCGCACCGCGGTACTTTGTATAGATGAACTTGAACACAGCGCAAAACAGCCCGCCTGGCGGAACGCCGGACGGGCTGTGAGAATTTTCGCGCGTAGCGCGGCTTGCTTTACGCTTCCTCCTCCAGGGCGGCCTGGGCGGCGGCGATGCGTGCGGTGGGCACGCGGTAGGGGGAGCAGGAGACGTAGGTGAGACCGAGCTTGTGGCAGAACTTCACGGAGGAGGGATCGCCGCCGTGTTCGCCGCAGATGCCGATCTTCATGTTCGGGCGGGAGCTGCGGCCCTTCTCCACACCGATGCGCATGAGCTCGCCCACGCCGCCTTGGTCGATGCTGGCGAAGACGTTGCGCTGGATGATTTCCAAGCCCTGGTAGATGCCGAGGAAGGCGCCGGCGTCATCGCGGCTCATGCCGAGCCCGGTCTGGGTGAGGTCGTTGGTGCCGAAGGAGAAGAACTCCGCGGTCTGGGCAATCTCGTCGGCGGTCACACAGGCGCGGGGAATCTCGATCATGGTGCCCACCTTGTAGGTGATGGAGCGGCCCTTGGCGGCAAAGACCTCCTTGGCCACGCGGTCGATGATTTCCTTCTGCAGGTCGAGCTCGCGCTTGAAGGAGACGAGGGGCACCATGATTTCCGGGTGCACCTCCAGGCCGTATTCCTCCTGCACCTCGATGGCGGCCTCCAGGATGGCGCGGGCCTGCATCTCGGTGATTTCCGGGTAGGCGATGCCGAGACGGCAACCACGGTGGCCGAGCATGGGGTTGAACTCGTGCAGCTCGGAAACGCGGCGCATGATGATTTCCACGGGGATGTTCATCTTGTGCGCCAGGTCCAGCTGCTGTTCCTTGGTCTGGGGCAGGAACTCGTGCAGGGGCGGATCCAGCAGGCGGATGGTGCCGGGGCGGCCGGCAAGCGTCTTGAAGATGCCCTTGAAATCGCTCTTCTGGAAGGGCAGAAGCTTGGCCACGGCCTCCTTGCGGTCGTCGATTCGCTCGGAGAGAATCATGCGGCGCATGAAATCAATGCGGTTGCCGCTGAAGAACATGTGCTCCGTGCGGCAGAGGCCGATGCCGGAGGCACCGAAGGCCACGGCCACGGCGGCCTGCTCCGGGGAGTCGGCGTTCGTGCGCACCTGCAGCTTGGTGGCTTTCTCGCACCACTCCATCACGCGGGCGAAGTTGCGGTAGCTGCGGCTCTCCTCCGGCTTGCGGGTCTTGTTGATAAGCACCTGGATGATGGAGGAGGGCGCGGTGGGCAGCTTGCCGGCGTACACCAGGCCGGCCGTGCCGTCCAGCGAGAGGTAGTCGCCCTCGTTGTACACCTTGTTGCCAATCATGATGGTGTGGGCCTGGTAGTCGATTTCCAGGTCCTGCACGCCGCAAACGCATACCTTGCCCATCTGGCGGGCCACCAGGGCAGCATGGCTGGAAAGGCCGCCGCGGGCGGTGAGGATACCCTCTGCGGCAATCATGCCGCGCAGGTCTTCAGGTGAGGTTTCCAGGCGCACCAGCAGCACCTTCTCGCCACGCTGCGTGGCCTCGATGCAGCGCTTGGCGTTCAGGTAGAAACGGCCGGAGGCCGCGCCCGGTCCCGCATTCAGGCCGTGGGCAATCACCTTGGCCGTAGCGGCTGCCTTCTCGTCGAACACCGGGGCGAGCACCTGGTCCACCTGGTCGGCGGGGATGCGCTTCACCGCGGTCTTCCAGTCGATGAGCCCCTCGCGCTCCATCTCGCAGGCAATGCGGAAGGCGGCAATGCCGGTGCGCTTGCCGTTGCGGGTCTGCAGCATGTAGACCTTGCGGTCCTGAATGGTGAACTCGAAGTCCTGCATGTCGCGGAAGTGGTCCTCCAGCTTCTTGCGGATGGCGCAGAGCTCCTCGTAGGCGGAGGGCATAACCTCTGCAAGCTTGGCCACGGGATCGGGGGTGCGCACGCCGGCCACCACGTCCTCGCCCTGTGCATTCATGAGGAATTCTCCGTAGAATTCATTGACACCGATGGCGGGGTTGCGGGTGAAAGCCACGCCGGAGCCGGACTCGTTGGAGGTGTTGCCGAAAACCATGCACTGCACGTTCACGGCGGTGCCCCATTCCGCGGGGATGCCGTACTTCTGGCGGTAGGTGATGGCGCGCTCGTTGTTCCATGAGCCGAACACGGCACCGATGGCGCCCTTCAGCTGCTCCCAGGGGTCTGCGGGGAAAGCGTGGCCCGTGCGCAGCAGCACCAGCTCCTTGAAGCGCTTCACCAGCTCCTGGCAGTCTTCCGCAGTAAGCTTGGCATCGGAGATGTTCTTGCCGTAGCGCTCCTTCTTGAGCGCGTGGATGACGTTTTCGAACGGCTCCAGGTCCTCGCCGTCCTCCTTCTGCACGCCGAGCACCACATCACCGTACATCTGCACAAAGCGGCGGTAGCAGTCCCAGGCGAAACGCGGGTTGCCCGTGGCTTCCGCCATGGCCTTCACCGTCTCGTCGTTCAGGCCCAGGTTGAGGATGGTGTCCATCATGCCGGGCATGGATTCGCGCGCACCGCTTCGCACGGAAACGAGCAGGGGCATGTCGTTCGTGGCGCCGAACTTGTGGCCCACCAGCTTCTCCATGCGTTCGATACCCTCGTGAATCAGGCCGTCCAGCTCTGCGGGGTAGCTCAAGTTGTTCTCATAGTAGTAGGTGCACACTTCCGTGGTGATGGTGAACCCCGGAGGCACCGGAAGGCCGATGCGGGCCATTTCCGCCAGGTTGGCGCCCTTGCCGCCAAGCAGGGCTTTCATGTCCCCGCTGCCATCGGCGTTGCCGCCGCCAAAATGATAGACTATCTTTTCCATATTCTTCTTGCTTGATGTCTTGCTTGTCATGCGTGCGCGCAGGGTAGGAGCGTATCCGGGTTTTGTCAAGCTTTTTTTCTCATACTTGAGCGCAATGTCTGTCATCTGCGGAAAGAATGAAGATCCGGATTGGGATTGGGGAGGAAAAATGGTTGTGCTAGAACGGCGTGAACTATTGAAAACCGCAGAAACAATGCATTTTTTAGCTTTCGGCATGCCGATTCTTCTTTCTTTTGGTTGTTGGTATGGATGAGAGAATTTCTGATTCTGATCTTCATTTTAATTGTGATGTATCCTTGCGGGCGTACGGGGTGACTCCGCTCAAATGCCTTGTCAGGGCGTATGCTCTCTGCTATGGTAGGCGGCGTGAAGGAAGAGCTGGATGCAAACCCGGATGTTGTATACAAGCAGCAGATGGCCAAGGTGCAGACCAACCGCGGGCGCATGGAGAACACGCCGCGTCGGCGGGTGAGCCGCGGCCGCGTGGTGTGCTGGTATCTGCTGGCGCTGGTGGCGCTGGCGCTGTGGGCGCTGCGCCTGTACGGGGTTATCGGGGCGCCTTTTTGATTTGCTCGCAGAGCTGCAGGTAGAGTGATTGCTTGGCCTGCCCCTTGCAGTAGAGCTGGCTCATGGCACCGCCGTGCTGGTAGTAGTAGCCGTATTCGTCCCGCTCGCGCCCATCCATGAGGATGTTGACATCCGCCCCGGCGCAGGCGTTCCACCGCCCGCCGATTTGGGGAATGAAATCCCGCGCGTCCTGCGAGTTCACGATGTAGCTGTTGCCCCACCAGGTCACGCATTTCGGGCGCGTGGGCGTGGTGCGGCGGTCCACGGGGTCCAGGGTGACGAGATACACAGGGCCGCCGGGCTTGCCGTCCAGCAGGGCGGCGGTGCGCAGTGCGGTGGAGGCCCCCAGGCTGTGGCCCATGATAACGAGCGGGGCCTTGGGGTTGAGAGCGCGGAAAGCCTGCAGCTGTTCCGCCAGGCGGGGTGCAGCCTGGGTGGATTCATCCTCCGTGTCCAGGTGCCAGTGGTAGTAGGCGCGCAGCTGGGTGCCGTCGATAGGGAGGTTCGGGGAGCTATCCGCCACATGGTGCATGATACCGGTCCACTCATCCGCCATGCCGCCGATGAAGACCATGGCCACGGATGCCTTCTGCATGGGGAGGGGCACCTGGGGTATCATGGTGCTGCGAGCGATTTCCTTGACAATGCCGATGATGGTATCGGCGGTGTCGTCCGCCGCACAGGCGGGGGGCGTGCAGGGCAGGGTGCAGAGAAGAAGCAGGGGGAGGAGGGCTTTTTTCATGTTATTCGGGAAGGTTTGTGTTCTGAAGGAGGCAGCAGAAGCCGCCGGCGCCGAATCCGTGCTGCGGCAGCAGGCGGTACGCGGGGAAGGGGGACAGCGTGCTACGGAACGCGGCGAGCGCGGGAATTTCCACGGCAAGCCACCCCGCGTGCTGTTTCATAATGTAGCTGATTACCTTCTCGTCTTCCTTGGGATCGTAGGTGCAGGTGGTGTAGAGCAGGTACCCCTGCGGGGCCACGCAGTGCCTGGCCGCCAGCATGATGCCGCGCTGCCGCTTGGCGTTGCCGTCAATCATGTTCGAGCCCAGGCAGCCGGGGTTCTTGATGCCCTTGGCCAGCAGGGACTGCCCGCTGCAGGGTGCATCCACCAGCACCAGGTCGAACTGTTCGCCGGAGTCGGCCCACTGGTCCGGGCGCAGGCCCGTGACCTCTGCGGATTCCCACCCGCATTGGCGCAGGTTCTGGCGCAGCACGCCGCGGCGCGCCGCATTCACCTCGTTGGCCGTGTGGGCGTGCCCATAGCCGAAACGCGCCCCCAGCAGCATGCTCTTGCCGCCCGGGGCCGCGCACAGGTCCAGGCTGCGTGCGGGCGGCGGCACCTCCGCCAGCGCCGCGCCCTCCCAGCAGGAGGATGCATCCAAGATATAATAGTACCCCGCCGCATAGTCCGCGTGCAGCGCGGGGCGCTCCCCAGCCACCGGCAGGTACACCCGCGGCGGCAGCCAGGCGGGCACCTCCTTCTCGCAGGGGAAGGGGGGCTCGTAACCGGCGGGCGCGTTCGGGGCCAGCACCACGGCGGAGCGCGAGGATTCCCCGCGCCTCATCGCCTGCACCAGCGCCTCTGCATCCTCCGCAGAGAGCTCCAACCGGCGGCACAGGCGCCGCTCCCCGCTGTCCATGCCTGCTTGCATCCCCGTTTCCATACGCCGCCATCATACCACAGCCCGCACGCCGCGGCAAGTTCGCTCTTGCATATGCGGGCGCGGTGAAAAAATCTGCCCCCTTTTGCAAAATTTTGGTTGCAAGTGTGCGCGGTGCGTGATAATCTGCAAGCACCATGAAAATCACTGGTACATCCCATAAGAAGGCCGCTGAGTGGGTGGAGCAAGTCCGCCAGCTCTGCAAGCCCGATTCCGTCTACTGGTGCGACGGATCGGACGAGGAAAACACCCAGCTGTGCGACATGCTGGTGGAAAAAGGCACCTACATTCGTCTGAACCCGGAGAAGCGCCCCGGCTGCTTCCTGGCCCGTTCCACTCCGTCTGACGTGGCTCGCGTGGAGGAGCGTACGTTCATCTGCTCCGAGAAGCAGGAGGACGCCGGCTTCACCAACAACTGGAAGGCCCCGGCAGAAATGAAGGCCATCCTGAACAAGTTCCTGGACGGCTGCATGAAGGGCCGTACCATGTACGTGATTCCCTTCTGCATGGGTCCGCTTGATTCCCCGCTCGCCAAGATCGGTATCGAAATCACGGACTCCGCCTACGTGGTCACCAACATGCGCATCATGACCATCATGGGCGCTCAGGTGCTCAAGCGCCTGGAGGACGAGACCCAGGGCGGCGGCAACCCCAAGCGTGACGGCTACGGCGACTTCGTGCCCTGCCTGCACTCCGTGGGTGCTCCCCTGGAGCCCGGTCAGCAGGATGTGTCTTGGCCGTGCAACAACGAGGAGAAGTACATCTGCCACTTCCCGGAGACCGGCGAGATCATCTCCTACGGTTCCGGTTACGGCGGCAACGCCCTGCTCGGCAAGAAGTGCCTTGCCCTGCGTATCGCCACCACCAAGGCCCGCAAGAACGGCTGGATGGCTGAGCACATGCTCATCCTCGGCGTCACGGATCCCCAGGGCCGCAAGTCCTACATCACCGGCGCCTTCCCCTCCGCCTGCGGCAAGACCAACCTGGCCATGCTCGTGCCCCCCGCACCGCTCCGCGAGAAGGGCTGGAAGACCAGCATCATCGGCGACGACATCGCCTGGATCTGGCCCCATGAGGACGGCACCTTCCACGCCATCAACCCGGAGAACGGCTACTTCGGCGTGGCTCCCGGCACCTCCTACAAGACCAACCCCATCGCCATGGACACCATCAAGAAGAACGTCATCTTCACGAACGTGGGTCTCACGGACGACGGCGACGTTTGGTGGGAAGGCATGGACGGCGAGGCCCCGGCCCACGCCATCGACTGGCAGGGCAACGACTGGACCCCGGAGATTGCCAAGGAGACCGGCGCCAAGTGCGCCCACCCCAACAGCCGCTTCACCGCTCCGGCCGCCCAGTGCCCCACGCTCGACCCCGAGTACTACAACCCGGAGGGCGTGTCCATCAGCGCATTCCTCTTCGGCGGCCGCCGTGCCACCACCATGCCGCTCGTGTTCCAGTCCCGCGATTGGAAGCACGGTGTGTACGTGGGTGCCACCATGGGCTCCGAGATGACCGCCGCCGCCTTCGGCAAGATCGGTCAGGTGCGCCGCGACCCGATGGCCATGAAGCCCTTCATCGGCTACAACGTGGGCGACTACTGGCAGCATTGGCTGGAGATGGGCGACAAGACCTGCGCTTGCAAGCTGCCCAAGATCTTCAACGTGAACTGGTTCCGCAAGGATGCCGAAGGCCACTTCATCTGGCCGGGCTACGGCGACAACATGCGCGTCATCGACTGGGTGCTGCGCCGCTGCCGCGGTGAGGTGGACGGTGTGGAGACCAAGCTTGGTATCTCCCCCGCCTACAGCGAGCTGGACACCGATGGTCTGGAGGGCTACTCCGAGGAGCAGTTCAACGTGAACATGAACCTCAGCGACTCCGAGTGGCAGGCTGAGCTTGAGTCTCAGACCGAGCTCTTCAACAACGTGGGCGACAAGCTGCCCGCCGAGCTTGAGAGCCAGCGCCAGACGCTCATCGCCAAGTTCCACTAAAGCGATTTCGCAAACCATACTCAAGCCGCCGTTCCCGCAAGGAACGGCGGCTTCTTGTATGCGCCCCGCGCCGGAAAGGCGGAGAGGTAATCCACAGCGCCTATGGGCGGCGTTCAGTGTTGGTACGCGCCACCGTGGTTGCCCCCATGGTTTCACCGCGGTTGGAAAAAGTTAACGCCGCTATCAAGCGGCTCGGAACTTGTGCGCGCTCTGCGCGCGGTTCTGTTGTCAAATCACCTATTTCCGTTTGGGAATGGGGAATTCCAAGTCGGGCCCCGCTTGTTTCTCCTCGGCTTCGAACGGCAGCAGCCTTTGGCGGCGCACATCCACGCTGCAGGCGTTCATTTCTTCCTTTTCCAGCAATCGGACATAGGAGTACAAGGCATCCCAGTTGGTCTGCTTCCGGTATGAGCCGCTGTTCTTCTCAAGGTCGCGGATATTGCGCTCCCCAATCAAATGATTCACCTGGCAGGCGTGCCTGTAAACCTGAATCACGGGGCATCCGTGCCGGTGCAGGATTTGCCGGCGCGCCGGGTTCCGCCTCCATCACTTTTCCTGGGCTGGGCGTTCTGCAGGAATTCCCTCTGCTCGCCCTTGGGATCGTTCACCACTTGGAACGAATTGTCATTGCCGATGACCATGGTGGCGCGGTTGATGAGGTCGTACTCCGGCCAAGCGATTCCCTCAATGGAGGGGTTGCCGGTGCGGGCGAAGTTGGTCCAGGCGCGGCTGGCACGCCTGGCAAGCTCCATGTCCACCTTTCCGGTGATGGCCGGGTTTTGGGGATTGAGGAAGATGTAGGGCAGCTCAACGGAGTGGCAGGCGCCAATCCAGGGGGCCACGGTGGAGCGTTTGGCAAAGTAGTACATGTAGGTCCTTCCCTTGCCGCCGGATTTCACATGGGCCTCGGCTTGGGCAATGGCCGGCATGCGGAAGGTCTTCTCATTGTTGATTTCCGTGTACTTCCAAATGCCGGGGTGCTTGGCGTCCCACTCGTCGCTTTCCGCCTCTACAATGTCAAGGAGTGCATTCACATCAATCAAAATATCTTCCTTGGATGCAAGGCCGACTTTGCGGATATAGCTGGCAGCCCCTTTCATGAAGCCGTAGTATGCCTGCATGTTTTCCTCCAGCGTGGGCAGCTCCATCTCGCGCACCCAGTAGCGCCACTCGTCTGCAACCGTGCCTATCATCATGTCGATGTCGCCCCCGGCACCATCCGCTATGGCCTGCATGGGGTCAATGGGCACAATCCCGCCCTCACCGCGCAGGGGCTGGCCGTTCAGGTGGGCCACGCCGCCCACGCCCTCCAGGCCGATGCGCTCCGTGGGCTGCTTGAAAGCCTCCAGGATTTGCTGTTCGGAGAGGGCCATGAGGTCGTCCAAGTCTTTGCAGCCGGTGGCTTCCATAATGGCCCCTGCCTGGTCCATGCGCTCGTAGGTTCCCTTGGGGATGGTGAGGTTGGCGGCCCCGCTCATAGGGATGGCGCGTTGGAAGAGCCCCTTGGCCTGCTTGGCAATCATGAGAATACTGGAGATTCCGCCGCCTGCGGATTCACCCCACACGGTGATGTTTCCCTTGTCTCCGCCGAAAGCCTCGATGTTGCGGTTCACCCAGCGCAGCGCGCAGATGTTGTCGAGTACGCCCAGCTGGGTGGAGTCCTTGAAGTCCGCCGCCTTGTACACCTTGCCGTCCGGCACGCGGGAGAGGTCAATGAAGCCCATGGCGTTCACGCGGTATTCTGCGGAGACGAACACGATGTCCGGGTTCTCCTTGGCCATGTTGCGGAAATCGTAGAAGGGGTCTGCTGCACTCTCCCAGCCGTACGCGCCGCCATGGAAGTACACCATCACCGGCTTTCCCTTGATATTCGGGTCCGCCGTCCACACGTTCAGGTACAGGCAGTCCTCTCCCATGGGGGCAGAGCTGGGGTCTTCGTCGGAGCCCAGCACGCTCTGCAGCGGGCGCTTGCCGTATTGGGTAGCCCTGAAACTGCCTTGGCTGTCATCCACATCCACCGGGGCTTTCCAGCGCAGCGGCCCCACGGGCGGCTTGGCGAAAGGGATGCCCATGTAGGCGTACACGCCGTTGTCCAGCTTCACGCCGGTGAAGGAGCCGTTGTGGCAGAGAATGGCGGGAGCGGGAGTTTCCGCCTGTTCGGCGGCAAATGCGGGAGCGTTGGCACCCAGCGTGAACATCAGACTGCAGATGATGATTCCGTGTTTGATTTTCATTGGCGTCAAAAAACTGCGAATATCTGTGAGTCTAGCACGCGGCCATGGAGAGTCAACATCTATTTTCCTGAACGCACAGGTCAGAATGTGTATGATGCCTGTATGCCCCAAATTGTCTCGCACGGCACGTTGCGGTAGGACGGGTCGAGAATAACCTGGACATGGGGTACCACCCTGAGTCCGCGCGCCAGCATGAAACTATACACGCCTTCCAAAACGTATTCCCGGTGGTGTCCCGGCTGCGTGCTGCCATCCTCAAGCATTTCCTCGTAGGGGGCCTGCCCTTTGATAAGCGCTGCCGCCAGCCCCAGGTAATCATACGGGCGAGAGGAGAAGAAATGCAGGCGCGTGCCCAGGGAAAGCTCAAAGGCATTGCCCAGTTCTTGGCGCGCGGCCCAGCCGGTCCTCATGAAAAATTCGGAAAATTCATTGGGGGTATACTCTATGCTGGCTGTGATGCCGGCGTTGTGGCGGTGGGAATTCCCCTCTCCCTTGTACCTGTGCCTGTCCAGGAACGGTGTAACACGGAACACCGCGTCCGGGTTGGAAAAGTAGTGGCCGTATTCTGCCAAGGCTACGCAGCCGTGCACATTGGAATCGCGGAAGGGGTTGTCTCCGGGACGGCAGCCGGTGCGCGAAAAACCGAATTCGACATAGTCGGACGGCGTGAGCTCAATCTGCGCAATGCAGCCCAGGTTGCATTCCGGCAAGGGGAGTATGGTGCTGTTTACGAAAGCATCGTTGGAGAAGTTGCCCAGCGGGGTGTTGGCCATGCTTACCTCGTCGAACTGGCAGGAGAGGTCCAGCATGCCCGCTGTTACGCACACACGCCCGGAAGCCATGAAGTGCATGATGGCGAGCTCCAGAATGTCAATGGAAACTCCTTTCCAAGTGCCTCGGGAGGGGTTTGCCGCAGCGCCCAGCCCTTGCTCCAAAGCCTTGTAGTGGCTCTTGTTGCCGCGCGGGATATCGCAAGCCCCGTACAATTCCGCCACCAGCCAGGTACCGCCGCTCCGGGAAGGGATGATGGGCTGGCATGCCAGAACAAAGGACTGCAACATCTGGTAGGTATGGTTCACCTTGGGCCGGATGCGCTGCGGAGACCATAGCGCATAGGTCAGGTTCACCCACCACTGGGTGCCGTAAAGTTCATGCATCTTCTTCTTGTACTCCGGCACTTCACCCGGCGTGTAGAGCAGGTTCGTTCGCTGCAAAAGGCTTTGCAATTCCGGGGCGGTATCTTCTGAAACGGCATTCTCAACCGCAGAAGCCTCTTGCGCGCCGGCAGCATTCATGGGTACGCTGCCCGCCAGCAAGGAAATGGCGACCAATGCTGTGCTCAACACGTGAATAGGATAACATGCGCGTTTCATACAAGCTATGTTCACTCGTCAATTCGTGAAAGGATAAACGGATTTTCTTGGTGTTCGGGCCGTACACGCGGCGCGCGATTCTATCATCTGCCCTGTGCGCACGCAAGGCTTTCTTTTTTGTCTCTCATGCATGCCCGGATGTCCCGCCCCCAAGTTGGAACACAAGGGCAATATACACTTGACTTCCACACTATATTTATGGTAGAAAACGGGGTTTGGAACTACATCATACATCGCTATGAAAAATCTCAATGCGATATTCGCCGTAGGCCTTGCGCTTGCATGCAGCACCGTGCTTTCCTCTCCGGCCGCAGTTCAGGAAACGCCCGCCGCCGCGCCCGCTCCCGTCAAGGGAATCCCTATCGCCAAGCCGGCAGAGCTCATGAAGCTCACCCGCGTGCAACCCGGGCTCTACACCCTGCGCTGCGCCGGCATGGACAAAGGCCAGGCCAACTTCTACGGCCCGTATGATGCCTCTGCCCCCGCAGCCAAGGGGGTGTGCGCCGTGCCGCGTTTCGGCTGTTCCTCCGTGGTCAACGGCAACTTTGTGGGCCGCAACATGGACTATTTCAATACGCCCGCACCCTTTTTCATTGTGTGGACAGATGGCGGCAAGGACCACTATGCCAGCCTGGCAGTCACCTTTGCCCCATGCGACAAGGAGAACTTTTTCAAGGACTCCGTAACCGCTCCGGATGACATCAACCGCTACAACACACCGGAACAGATGGCCCGCCTTACCACCATGGCTCAGGACGGCGTGAACGAGAAGGGGCTGTGCTGCACCAGCCATGTGGTGAACCCCCAGGATGCCAACAACACGGACAAAGGCACCAATCCCGGTGCGCCGGAACTCTCCATGTTCATGGTCTGCCGCTATGTGCTGGACCATGCCTCCACGGCGGACGAGGCCATAGAACTGCTCAAGAAGCGCAGCATCCGAGCGGTTACCCCGGGCTTGATCCTGCACTGGATTATAGCAGACCGCAACCACTGCTACATTGTGGAGGTGGTGGACGACCAGCTGCGCTACACCGACAGGAACCGCGTGATGACCAACTTCCTGCGCACCAAACCGGGCATCACCTCCCACCCCTGGGGCTACGAGCGCATGCAGATACTGGAGGACAACTACCAGGAGGGAACCTCTGTGGAGGGTATGTACAATCTCATGCGCCGCGTGCAATACACCCAGGCTTACAACCTGAACACCAAGCCCTACTGGTATTCCGAAAAAACAGGGGTTGACGCGGACGGCTCGGAAATCTCCATCCAGACCCCGCGCTACGACCCCGAACTGCGCAAGGAGATGGAGGCTGATGCGGCGGCCCTCAAGGTGGTCACCCCGGAGAACAACCCCCGCATGCTCTGGGAAACCGTCTACAGCACCGTGTACGATATGGCCAACAAGACCATGCGCATCATGCTGCACGAGAAGTACGACACCTTCTACGACGCCAAACTGTAGGGCGATTGGCAAAGCTCAACCGGTGTCTACCATCCCCCTCCCCGCTCCGGAATCGGCAGCGGGGAGTCACGGTGTTGGGCCATCGCTGCTAGGTGGAACGTGCGTGACGTAAAAAATTGGCTGACTTGGCATTTAGTGCTTGCCACGTGATTGGAAAAATTGTAAAGTCGCCGCCTAATCTGTAACACCTCCAAAAAACGCCACACTTCCTGCTCTCTCTACAGCGATGAAAAAGACACTAACGCTCCTTGCCCTCGCGACAGCCGCGCTAATGCCAATGATGCCCCTCTCGGCAAAAGGGGAAATTGTTTGGGTGAAAGGTATAGAATGGGATGGAACGAACTGGAGCAGTGCCCAAGGCTGGACCGATGCTACCAAGAACTGGCAAACGGATGGCGGCCTCTGCTGGGCCGCAACTTGCAGCAACCTGGTAACATGGTGGCAGAATCAACAGACTGCGGGCAGTCTGCCTGATGATGTGCCAACGGATATCGATGAAATATGGAATATTTACCGTGACGCCTTTGAAAACAGGGGCGGCTTCATCGAACAAGGGGTCGACTGGTGGTTTACCGGAGACCAGGGAGAGATGGAGATTGGCAACTACCTTTATCCCAGAAGCGAAGGGTCTCTCGAAGGTGTTGGCGGCTATTACTACGATGAATTGAAAGGCCACATTGTACCTGCGGCCGATTTGTTCAATCTTAAACCGGAATCCTACGGCAGCATTGCCAGTTTCTCCTCCGCCCTGGTCAGCTATATGAGGGATGGCTATGGCGTGGGCCTGTCATGGATAAGCAGAGGGGCAGGCGGTGGCAATGTGGGCCACGCCGTCACCGTATGGGGCGTTGAGTTGAATGCCCAGAATGAAATTTGCAAACTTTTCATCACCGACTCCGATGACGGGAACACTCGCTTGACTGCCGTTGCCGTGGAACCAATGTGGTATTTCGAACACAAGACCTTGGGAAAGACCGGTGACAGGTCGAGGGCGACGGTCGAGTATTTCACCCTGCTCCATTCGACATTCAGTAATACGGTGACACCACCAAACTATATTGATGAGGGTAACAACGTGATTTTGAAATATGAGGTTGCGGGCGGATTCACCCTTGAGCCGGACAAGACAGAGGTTGACCAAATTCGATACGATAACGAATTCGGGTACAAGTTCCGCCATCTGACGGTTGACCGCGACTTGACGGCAGGCTCCATTAACGTACAAGCCCAGACAAACAACCTGCTCGATGTGGAAGCCGGGAAGAAGCTCCGCGTCAACGGCGACATTACGGGCGCCGGGAAAACCCTGACCAAGACAGGACTCGGCACGCTTGAGCTGCACGGTTCCAGTGAAAACGTAGTGTTGGAAGTAATGGCCGGCGATGTGCAGAACTTCGGCAAGCTGGGCGATGTAACCATGTCCAACGGCGGCAGCCTTGTCAATGAAGGAACCGCCGCCCATTTGACGGTCAAGGATGGCAGTGTCATTGAGATAGTACGTACTGAAGCCAATTCTTCCCCTAGCAAGCAGGATGTAATGGCATTTACCCTTTGCTCGGTTGAAGAGGGCGGCGTGCTGACAGGAAGCGGTAACTTCGGCGAGGTCGTGCTGAAGGCCGGCAGCACATTAAAAGTGGGCAATGCCCCCGACCGGCAAGTCTACAAGCATAACTTGACTGTCTATGCCGCGAATCTGGTATACAGCATAGATGACGCCATGAGTTATGCCAACTATGCAACCACCTCTACAAACGGATGGGACTCGGGAACCTACTCGATCATCGACATGGGTAACAACTCCTTGAATTTGGACGCTGATGCAACATTCACCTTTGTCTTGGGCGAGAAATTTTTGAAGCGCCTTGCCGGTCATGACTTGCAGACCATGGTGGGCCAGACATTCTCGACGACCAAAGATTTGGATTTAGGGCTGTTTTTGAATATGCAAAACTGGAACGGATTCACCCCGGACAACTATACTACCCAGTTTGTTCTGAGCGAGGATCTCACGGCCAAAGGTTATACCGCCGATATTGTCATGAGGGATTTGAAGTATTACATGAGCGGCAATGCCATGTACATGCAAACAGGCTTGAACGTCACTCTGGCGAAAGCGCCCACTGTTCCCGAGCCCACCGCGTCCACCCTCTCCCTGTTGGCTCTGGCAGGCCTTTGCGCGCGCCGCAGGAGAAAGTGACAGGCAAAGTTTCCTTAGGTGTATGTTGGGGTGCCCACCAGGCTTCCGCCTGGTGGGTGCTTTTCCATACCATGCCGGGCAGCAAGGCATGCCGCAGGGCAAAAAAGCGCCCCGCAAGGCAGCAGGCCAAGCGGGGCGGGGATGAACCGGTAAGATTCGCTTACTTGCGGCGCCTACGGCCGACAAGAGCCGCCAGCGCCAGCAAGCTCAGCGTGCCTGTGGCGGGTTCCGGGACAACCTGTTGCTCAAAGGAGCCGGAGAGACTGAGCACTCCGCCGTCCTTGAAACTGTAAGCCAGGTTGTAGATGCGGGAATTGAGTTCTGTGCCAGCGTTCAGTCCAGGCTTGTTGGCAAAGGCTCCCTCCTCGTCGGCCACGTAGAAGGTGGTCGCCAGTGCAAGCTGTTGCAATAGTTCGGAATTGAAGTAATCCTCACCGTTGCCAAGCCCAGTAGCGATGTCCATGGAGAAGTCGCCCGTGCCCCCGAGAAGGGTAGCGAGAGCGACTCCGCCTACGGCGAACTTCAAATTGGCAGCATCGCCAAACGTGAGTTCATTGGTGCCGCTCAATTTCAAGTTGGAGTATGCGTCGTTGCTCCATCCATTGAGCTGGTCTGTTGCGGCTGTACTCCAGTCGGAAATACTGAACACAATGTCGCCCGCTTTCACGTCAAGATTGCCCGTGTAGGTCTGCTGGCCGGGGGAGTTGCCCACGATGAGCGTACCGCCATCGACGGTGACATCAGCAAACGTACCGCTTCCCTTGAGGGTTGCTCCCGCTTTCACCGTGGTAGTCAGAGCCAACACGCCATCGTTGACTTGCACACCGGAGGTAATGGAAAGGGTGATGTCCTGCCCCTCTGCACCTTGTACGTGGGCTCCGTTAGAGACGGAGAGTCGGGTATCACCTGTGAGCACCACGTTCTGGCCAAAGATGAAGTCGCCTTCCTTCACGCGGATTTCGCCCTTGAGGGACACGGAGTCCGTCACCTTTGCGGCACCAAGACCTTTCTTGTCCAAGTCACCCGTGCCGCTCAGAGTACCGAAAGTAGCTTTATTGCCCTCTGTTACTTCCAGCGTGTTGGTGCCTTTGGTAGCGCTCAGGTTGATTTCCTTGGCAATGGTGTCGGTGCGGTCAACCTTCAGCGTGCGGTCGGCTTCCTGTATGGTATCAGTTGTCCCTTTGACCACGGAATCTTGGAAGCGGATAACTCCCGCCACCTTGCCGCCGCCGTCCAACTTCACGCGATCCTCGGCGCAGTTGACCAACGTCACTTTACCGCCGCGCAGGAGCAAGTCGCCGGTGGTAGCCATCTTGTTTGTCACCTCCTCCGTGTGGAACTCATCCAAGTACGTGATAATGTTAGGCGTAACCGGACTTCCCTCATCACTTGCGTCGCGCAGGTCGTATTTCAGCTCATAGTTCTCGGAACCGTCCACCAGCAGGTTGCAGTAGTGGGAGAAGAGGAACTCGTCATCGCCCTCGAAGTTGTTCCCCACGCGCACATCATAGTCTGTGAAGCGGATCCCTGTGGTGCGTAGCGCATACAGGTACTCTATCTTGCCGTAATCTTTGGCCTTTATCAGTGAATACCCATTTTTGGAAAGACCTCCATCATATATGGGGAGATCGAAGGCCTTATCTTTGGATGTGGTCATGTTGTTGTTGTCCGAGTAGTAGAACTTGTCAATCAGCCCGGTGCTGTCGTCAAATTCAAAGCCGAAAACGGTCATGGCGTGATTGGACGCGGTGGAGGAAGTGGAGAAAGTAATGCTCCAGCCATCCTCTAGCATTTCCTTAACCTGAGCAGAGATGCCTGCGTAGCTAGTTTCCGGGTTGTTGCCGGAACAACGCAACACGTTTATCAAGGCTGTCTCGTTATGGTACCCATTGGCGGTATCAATGTATAACTCGCGGAAAAAATTGGCTTGAGCCACTCGCGGGTAATAGCCGCCGAAGTCCAAGCCTTGTTCTGTCAGAACATTGCTTTTCTCCGTCATGCTAATGTAGCCACAGTTTTCAGATCCATGCAGCCAGTGCTGAATGCCCATAGGTACCCAGTAACCATGATTTTTCCACATCGTGCGCAGTTCTTCCCAAACTTGGTTGCCGCGCGGCGCGTTTTCCGGGATAATCAGAGCCCCGTTCTGTTCCACCTGTTCCTGCCACCAGGCAATCTGGTTAGCGGCGGTTACCCCCCAGCACATATCGTAGTCAGGTGTATCCCCCGGATTGGTTCCGCTTGAATTGTGTTTGTAAGTGGCGGTGGCACCTTTTAGGTCGTAACCTCCGTATTCGGATGGTGTGGCCTCTACGCCCGGCCACCAGATGTCTTCTGCTCTCAGCGGAGCGGAGGTGAGGGCGCCAAGCAATGCCATCAGCGTCAGGGTCTTTTTCATTGTTTTGTTACTTGTTTGGAGATTAGAGAGAGAGGGAGAGAGGTTCCCCATTGGAGGCGCGAGTGTACAGGAGAAGCAGGTGTGAAGTCAAGAACCAATATAAAAGAAAGTGATTTTTTCTAAAATTAGTTGTAAGTAGTTGATATAACGCGCAGAACGCCAAATGTAAACACGGAGCGCGTTGCAAGGGAAAAGGCAATGGGTCTCTCCAGCCTGCGAGCCGTGGAGAGCCGCCCTACACAACAAGCCCCACCCGCCGGAGCGGATGGGGCCGTGTTGGGAATCCTTGTTGGGGAAGGGGATTTACTTCCTCCTGCGGCGGGCGGCAAGGCCGGCCAGGGCAAGCAAGCCCAGCGTGCCAATCGTCGGCTCCGGTATCATGCGCAGAGCAACCACGTTCTCATGGATGGGATCCCAGTTGTACACCAGCGCATAGGTGTTCTCGTTTAGGTTGGAAAAGATGCGACTGGCATCCATGTCGAAGTTGCGCCAATTCACGAAAT
>JAZUGI010000072.1:0-49137 GCA_045641125.1 Akkermansia sp. | reverse complement strand
GTTGGCGCCGGTCTCGCTCATCCAAATAAGCGGGCAGTAGTTGGCCACGTAGGCGTGTGCAAAGAAGTTCTCCGCCGGGCCGTACATCTCCTCGAACAAGCCCCACAGGCGGCGGCCGCTCACCTCTGTCCGCGGGCAGGCGAATCCCTGCACCGGGCGCTTGGGATGCATGGCGGGAGGCGTGCCCACCGCCGCCGTGATGCCCATCCAGAGCGTCACCGCCGCAATCTCGCCGAAGGGCACGCCGGTTTGCGCCATGCCGAACGGCCCGGGGTTCATGCCCAGGTAAAGCACATCCTTGGGGCCTTGCCCAAACTTGCGGATGTAGGCCTCATGCCCTGCCCAAGCGTACTCCAGCGGGTTGTAGGTGTACGCCACGGGGGCGGTGAACTCCAGGGCCTCCATCTCGCGGCTCAGCTGCCGTGCGGCGGCCACCAGCTCATCCGTTGTATCCATGCGCACCATCATACCACACGCCGCCCGCGCTGCCAACAAAATACCTTGCCTAGCAGCTGGGCTGCTGCTAGAATAACCGCCGTGAAAGTTATAGCCATAGCCAACCAGAAAGGCGGTGTAGGTAAAACCACCACTGCCGTGAACCTGGCCGCCGCCATTGCCAAGCGCGGCAAGCGCGTGCTCCTGGTGGACACCGATTCCCAGGCCAATGCCGGCTCCGCCCTAGGTGTGGAGGTGCCCAGCGAGCAGAGCCTCTACCAGGCGTTGATTGGCGAGAAGCTGTTGGAAGACCTGATTGCGGAAACCGGGCGCCGCAACCTGTGGATTGTTCCCTCCCACATGGACCTTTCCGGCGTGGAGGTGGAGCTCACGCAATCCGGCACGCACATGAGCTGCCTGCGGGATGCGCTGGAGGGTATCCGCAAGGCAGATGCGTTCGACTACGTTTTCCTGGACACACCGCCCTCCCTGGGCGTGCTGATGACGGCGTCCCTCTGCGCGTGCGACGAGGTGCTCACGCCCATGCAGTGCGAGTTCCTGAGCCTGGACGGGCTTTCCAAGATACTCTACATCATGCAGCAGATCCGTGAGAGCGGTGCCAATGCCAAGCTCATCCACGAGGGCGTGCTCATGACCATGTACAACAACACCAAGCTTGCCAACGAGGTCATTTCCCAAGTGCAGGAGAACCTGCCCAAGCAGCTTTACAAGACCGTCATTCCGCGCTCCGTGCGCGTGGGAGAGGCCCCCAGTTTCGGCAAGACCGTGCTGGAGCACGACCCCTACAACAACGCCGCCCTGGCATACGGCAACGCCGCACGGGAGTTCCTGCAGCGCCACCGCAAGTAATCCGCAGCACCCTTCCGCACCATGCTGAGCTGGATCTTCCCCAACACCTGCCAGCTTTGCGGCGCGCTTTCCGAGACCACGCTCTGCCCGGAGTGCCTTGCCTCGTTCACCCGCGTACCCAAGCCCGTGTGCATGTACTGCGGCGCACCCGTGGCCGGCAACCAGCAGGACCCGTACCACTGCGCGGCATGCCAAGGCAAGCCGCGCCCCTTTACCTTTGCCCGCTCCGCCCTGCACGAGGACGATACCACGCTGGAGCTGGTGCATGATTTGAAGTACCACGGTAAGACGCATCTGGCGCGCGCCCTGGCACCGCTGCTGGCAGAGCTGTGGGAGTACAACCATGTGCTTTCCGACACGGCGGACTGGACGCTCGTTCCCGTGCCTGTCACGCCGCGCAAGCTATTCTCCCGCGGCTACAACCAGGCGGAGGAACTGGCGCAAGAGCTGGTGAAGCTGCGTCCCATGCCCATCCTGCAGCCGCTGCGGCGCGTGTACACGGGCGTGCGCAGCCAGACCAACCTTTCCGCCACGGAGCGCATGAAGAACGCCTACCGCGCCTACTCTCTGCTGCCCGCCTATGCCAACGGCACGCGCAGCCTGCCGCCGAACCTGCTTATTCTGGACGACGTGTACACCACGGGAGCCACCACGCGGGCGTGCGCCCACGCATTGCGCCAGGCACCGGGCGTGAAGAACATCGGCATTGTCACGCTGCTGCGCGTGCAATAAAACCACTTAGGGCAGAATGGCGCGGCAAATCTGCCCCGGCAGGCGGAGAATGGAATTGAGCATGCTGCTGATGCTGCCGCAGGAGGTGAGGCTGAAACACGCCGCCGCGAGCAGCGCCATGAGCGCGCAGCGCTTCGCCATTTGCAGCATGTGGAATCGTTTGCCTGTCATCACGGAGCGCATTCTAACACAGCGCCCACG
Source organism: Akkermansia sp. (assembly GCA_045641125.1). GTDB lineage: Bacteria > Verrucomicrobiota > Verrucomicrobiia > Verrucomicrobiales > Akkermansiaceae > Akkermansia. The sequence continues at coordinate 46,899 of JAZUGI010000072.1, read as the reverse complement.
CCCTTGCCAATACAAAAGCGTGCCTGTTTACCTGGAATTTGCGCCTTGCTGCCACAGGCGGGCCAGGCGCAGCACCGCCTCGTCCAGCTCTGCGCGGCGGGCTTGTATATCTTCCAGGCTCCACCAGGCCAGGTCGTCTGATTCATCGGAGATGGCAAAGCGCTCGTGCGGTGCCCGCATGAGGAAGCGGATATCGTAGTGGAAATGCGCGGGCTCTCCCTTGGCGGGGCGCGCGGGGATGGGGTGGATGTCCACGTCCATAATCTCCCCGCAGAGCGGGATGATGCCCTCGATGCCGCTTTCCTCCGTGGCCTCTCTCAGGGCCACGCGCAGCACGTCGGAATCGCCGTCCGCGTGGCCGCCGAGCTGCATCCAGCGTTTCAGGTTGCGGTGCAGGGTGAGCAGAGCCTTGTCGCCCGCAGGGTTCAAGAGCCACGCGGAACCGGTGATGTGCCCCTGCAGGCAGCTGCGGCAAAAGCAGTCCGGTGTGGCGGAGACAAACTCCAGAATGCGCTCCGCCACCTCACGGCGTTCCGGGTGCGTCTCCGCATAGCGCGCAAGCAGTCCGCAAAGGGCTTTCCTGTGGTCTTGCGGGGGCATGCCCTTTATTGTTCCGAAAACTCCATGCCGAGAAGGCAGATGTCATCGTCCTGCTCGGTGGTTCCGGTGAAGTTGTGCATGGCGGCCAGCGCGGTGTCCAGCATGCCTTTGATATCCGGCGGCATGTTTGCGGCCAGGGCTTCCATGATGCGCGGTGCCCCCAGCTCGTCGCCTTCGGCATTGCGCGCCTCCGTGATGCCATCCGTGTAGAGCATGAGCTTCATGCCGGGTACCAGGCGGATTTCACTCTCGCGGAACATGGCGTTTTCGATGAGGCCCAGGGCAGGGGAGCGCGGGATGGGCGGCAGGTAGGCCCGGCCATCCGGCATTTGGATTACCGGTGCGGGGTGGCCCGCGCCGGAGAGGGTGAGCCGTTTCTTGTCCAAATCCAGGTACACGTAGCACGCGGTGGCGAACATGGTGATGTTGGCCTGCGTGAAGATGCGCGACATCTGGCGGTTGAGCGAGGAGAGCAGCAGGCCGGGGGTGTCTGCCAGGTTGGCCACCTGTTCCATGAGGCCGCGCAGCATGGAGGCGATGAGGGCCGCGCGCACGCCGTGCCCCATCACATCACAGATAATCATGCCCAACCCGGAGTTGCCCACGGGGAACACCTCGAAGCAATCGCCCGCCACGCCGGTAGAGGGCTTGTACACCTGGTGGAAGTGGGCGCGCCGCTCCATGCCGTCCTGCGTCTTCCATACGCGATCCGGGATGCTGACGGGCTGGAGTGCCTGCTGCACCTCGCGTGCCAGGCTGATTTCCTTTTCCAGCGCGCGGTTGCGCTCGTCCAGCTGGGTGGCGATGCGGCGGAAGCGGTTCTGGGTCTCGACGAGTTCGGTGACATCCGAGGAGATGCCCACGATGCCCTTTACGGTGCCGTCCGATGCGTACCAAGGGAATTTGGAGATGCGGGTCCAGGTGGAGTGCCCCTCCTTCCAGGGTTCATGGTGGATTCGGTTGGTGATGGGCTTGCCCGTGGCCATGATTTCGCTCTCCTCGCGGCGGGCGATGGAGCTCATTTCCGCATCAAAGAAGTTCTCGTCCTTGCTGCCGATGATGTCGGAGGGCGTGCGCACCTGCATTTTGCGCGCGGTGGCCTCGTTCGCAATCACGAAGCGGGACTCCCTGTTCTTGAAATAGATGCTGTCCGGCAGGTAGTTGATGAGCGTGCGGAAAAGGTCGCGGTCCTCCATGGCGTGCAGATCCGCCATCTTGCGGCGCGTGATATCCACCCACACGCCCACCAGGCGGATGGGCTTGCGGTGCTCGTCCTGCTCCAGCAGGCCGTTCACGCGTATCCAGCGCCAGCCGCGGGAGCGCAGGTTGAGCAGGCGCACCTCCACGCGCAGCGGGGCCGTGCCCGGGCTGTTCAGGAAGCGCAGCACGGCATTCTTGAAGAACTGGCAATCCTCCGGGTGGATGGTGCGCTCCACCTCCGTGAAGATGTTGGGGGCCCACTCGTGCAGCGGCAGCCCCAGCATGCGCATACAGCGCTCCGTGTAGAATATCTGGTCTTCCTCTATCTCCCAACAGTACGCGCCTTCCTCTGCAGCGCGCAGGGCCTTGCGCACCAACTCCCATTTGAATACGCCGCTCGCTGTCTTGCCTTCGTCGGGCGTACTGCCACTATCATTGCTCATTCCCTCCATTTAACCACTCTGCCCCTGCTTTTTCAAGCGAAAAATCAGAAGAATTCCACAGGGTGCAAAAAAAGCCGCCCTGCGTGGGGCAGGGCGGCTGTGTAAGGGATGGTGTATCCCCGCAGTTTAGCGGGAGTACAATTCCACGATGAGCTGCACGTTCACAATGGGGGCAATCTCCTCCACCGTGGGGATGCGGCTCACCTTCGCGGAGAGCTTGGCCACATCAAGCTCCAGCCACTCCGGGGTGGTGGCATTGGCTGCCAGCTCCACAAAGCGGTTGGCCAGCGCCTGGGAACGGGCCTTGGCGGCAACCGTCACCACGTCGCCCGGCTTGCAGGCGTACGAGGGGATGTTCACCTTCTTCCCGTTCACCGTCACGTGCCCGTGGGAAACCATCTGGCGGGCGGCGGCGCGGGTGTTGGCAAAGTTCAGGCGGTAGATGATGTTGTCCAGACGGGTCTCCAGCAGCTGCAGCAGGATGTCACCCGTCACCCCGCGGCGGCGGCTGGCCTCATGGTAGTAGCGGCGGAACTGGCCTTCAAGCACGCCGTACATGTAGCGCAGCTTCTGCTTTTCGGCAAGCATCAAACCGTAATCGGACTTCTTCTTGCGGCCGGCGCGGGCGCCGTGCTGTCCCGGGGGGAACGGGCGGCGGGCGAAAGCCTTGCTGGCGCCGAAGAGCTCCACGCCGAATCGGCGGCTGATTTTAGCGGTAGGTCCTGTATAACGAGCCATAATAATTTCTTTCTAAGTTAGGCGTTTCTATGATCAGGGACGGCGGGTCTTGGGAGGACGGCAGCCGTTGTGCGGGATGGGGGTCACATCGGAAATCATGGTGATGTCGAGACCCATGGTCTGCACGGCACGGACGGCGGACTCGCGGCCGGAGCCCGGGCCCTTCACGCGCACCTCCACTTCGCGGAGGCCGTGGCCCATGGCCTGGCGGCAGGCGTCCTGGCACACAACCTGGCCGGCGTATGCGGTGCTCTTGCGGCTGCCCTTGAAGTTGAGCTTGCCGGCGGAGGACCAGCCGATCACGTTGCCCTTGAGGTCGGTCACGCTCACCACGGTGTTGTTGAACGTGGAGGAGATGTGCACGATGCCCACGGTGATGTTCTTGCTGCCCTTGGCCTTGAGGATCTTCACCTTGTCCTCGTCATCAGCGAGACCGAGCTCGGCAAAGATGTCGCGGCGGCCTTCCGGCTTCTTCTGCTCGGCGGCAGGGGCCTCTGTGGCGGGGGCGGCGGTTTCTGCGGGAGTCTCCACCACGGGGGCGGCGGCTTCCTTCACTTCTTCCTGGATGGTTTCTTCAGCCATTTTCAGATATAGGTGTTAAGGGTTAATCAGACTTCTTGGAGCCCACGGTCTTCTTCCTGCCCTTGCGGGTGCGGGCATTCGTGCGGGTGCGCTGGCCGCGAACGGGCAGCCCCTTGCGGTGGCGGATGCCGCGCAGGCAGTTGATGCTGGTGAGGCGCTTGAGCGCCATCTGCTTCTCACGGCGAAGGTCGCCCTCAATCAGGATTCCGTTGCTGGTGATAGCCTGCACAATCTTCGTCAGCTGAGCGTCCGTCAGCGTGCCTGTGCGCAGGTCCGGGTCGATACCCGCCTGTTCCAGCACCTTCGTTGCCGTAGAGGGTCCGATGCCGTAGATGTAGCGCAGGGATGCCTCGATGCGCTTCTCATTGGGTATCTCGATACCGAATAAACGAGCCATATTGGTGTTTGGTGGTTATTTGTTGCTTGGTTTTCCGCCCGTGCGGGCGGTTTTGACGCCGCAGATAATACCCCCTTTTCTCCCTTTGGCAAGCAAAATTGCACAAAATTTACAACTTTGGATAAATTTGGGTTTTGGGGAGGCGCATCCAGACATGCGGTGCCGGTAGGCACCGGGTGTTCGGCTCACGCCTGGGGGAGGGAATCAAAGCGGGGGAATTCCGGCACGTGGATGAGCTGCACGCCGTACATGGCTGCAATAGCGGGGGCTTGGGAGCCGGGGTATTCCTCCCCGTAGTAGATGGTTTTCACGCCGTGGGCGCAGAGGGCCTGCATGCAGGAGGTGCAGGGCATGGCGGTGCAGGCCACCACCTTGGCCTCACCGCGCTTGAAGAGGCTGCAGAGGTTGATTTCCGCGTGGAGCATGTATTTCTGGCGCTCGTCGCGGGAATCCCAGAAACCCTGCGGGGCGGTGAAGCCGGGGAAGAGGCCGTTGTAGGCGGTGCCGATGACGCGGTTGTCCTTGTCGAGCGCGGCGGCGCCCACCTTGCGGTAGGGGTCTTCGGAGCGCAGTGAGGCCACATGGGCCAGGGCCATGACGTATTGGGGAATCTGGAGTCTGCTCATAGCGTGGGGGCGGTGGTTCAGATGCGTGCGGTGGCGGCGTACCCGGCAAAGAGCAGGAGCACGCCCAGCACCAGGGATGCCAGGATATAGGAGATGCCAAGGCCGTATGCGCCTTGGCGGAAGAGGGAGAAATTCTCCCCCGCGAAGGTGGAGAAGGTGGTGAAGCCGCCGCACACGCCCACGGTGAGCGCGGCTCGCAAATCCGCGTGCAGGGCGAGCCCGCGCTCAAACATGCCCGTGAGCATCCCCAGCAGCAGGCAGCCCGCCAGGTTGATGGCGAGCGTGTGCCAGGGGAAGGCGGTGGTCTCCACCCAGCTCTTCACCAGAAGCCCGGTGAGGTGGCGCAGGATGCCCCCCACAAAGCTGCCGAGTCCGATGAAGAGCGCGGTTTGCATCACATCTACCGCGGGTTATGCCATGCGGGCGTGGGCGTCTGCCTCCACGGCCTTCCAGAGGGAAGCAATGCCGGCTTCCACGGCGGCCTTGGCCTCCGCCACGTCGGCACCCTTCTGCCCGTGGGCAAAGAGGTAGTATTTGATCTTGGGCTCCGTGCCGCTGGGGCGCACCGCAAAGCTGCGGCCGTCCTCCAGATCGATAAAGAGCATCTTTTCCGCGGGCACGGGGTCGCCCTCTGCATCCACCATCTTGCCGGCGGAGAAATCGCGCAGGCCGGTCACCGGTGTGCCGTCCATCTCCTTGGGCGGGTTGGCAATGTAGTCCTTGGTGAGGGCGGCAATCTTGGCGGCGCCGTCGGCCCCCTCCATCACGATGTTCTTGCCGAGCTCCTTGTAGAAGCCGAGCTCCCTGTAGATGTTGTTGAGGCATTCCAGCAGGCCGATTCCCTGGGTGGAGAGGTAGGCGTTCATCTCAGCCAGGCAGAGGGCGGCGGCGTTGGCGTCCTTGTCGCGCACGAAATCCTGTGCCAGGTATCCGTAGCTCTCCTCACCGCCGAAGACGAAGTACTTGCTGTGCTCCAGACGCAGGGCGCGGGTCTGCTCCTCCGTCATGCCGCGGTAGCCGGCGCGCTTCTCTGCGGGGATGGCGTTCTCGTACTTGCCGAGCTTGGCGGCAATCCACTTGAACCCGGTGAGCACGTTCACCGTGGCAATGCCGAAATGCCCTGCAATGGCATCCTGCAGCGGGGAGGTCACATAGGTTTTCACCATCACCGCGTGGTCAATGTTCTGCGGTGTCACGAGCCCCAGCTCGCGCATGCTCATGCAGCGGTACCACGCCAGCAGGCAGCCCGTCTGGTTGCCTGTGAGCAGCTGCATCTTGCCCGTGGCCTTGTCGCGCACGGCTATGCCCATGCGGTCGCAGTCCGGGTCCGTGGCTATCACCAGGTCCGCGTTCTCGCGGTCCGCCTGGGCAATGGCCATATCCAGCGCGGGTGCGTTCTCCGGGTTGGGGCTGGCCACGGTGGGGAAGCGGCCGTCCTGCACGTCCTGCTCCGGCACGGTGGAAAGCTGGCAGCCGATGCTCTTGAGCATGGGCACAATGCAGCGCTTGCCCGTGCCGTGCAGGTTGGTGTACACCACCTTGGCAGAGGCCTTGCCGAACACCTCCGGGCGCAGCACAATGCCCTTCAGGCGCTTGATGTAGATGTCGTCCATCTCTGCGCCGAGCACGCGGAGCTTGCCCTGCTGCTCTGCGGGCAGCGGCTCGTAGGTATCGCTGGTGAGCGCGTTCACTTCGGCAATCACGCCCTGGTCGTGCGGGGCCACCAGCTGGGCACCGTCGTTGAAGTAGGCCTTGAAGCCGTTGTCGTGCGCGGGATTGTGGGATGCCGTGAGCATCACGCCCGTGTCTGCATTCAGCTCACGGATGGTGAAGGAAACCTCCGGCACGGAGCAGGGACCGTCGAACAGCGCGCAGTCGCAGCCCAAATCCGTGCAGATGCGCGCGCAGAGCTCCGCAAAGTCGCGGGAGAAGTGGCGCGTGTCGTGCCCGATGACGATGAGGGGCTTGCGGCCGGGCGCATCCGCCTCCACGAAGCGGCGCACATAAGTGATGAGGCCGCGCATGGCGCGCCCCACGTTGAAGTAGTTCATGGAAGCCGTGCCCACGCAGGGGAATTCCGGGCGTCCGTTCACGCCGCCCCGGCCTTGTTCCGCCGGAACCACGATGTTGCCCACCGTGCGGCCGCGCAGGCCGCCGGTGCCGAAGGCGAGTGTCTTGTAGAAGCGGTTGTTGAGCTCCGCCCACTCCCCGGCTTTCACGAGTTCTCCGATGGCGGCGGGCACCACGGGATCCGCCGTGCCGCCTGTGAGCAGCTTGATGTTTTCAAGGGAAGATGCAAGCAGCTTGCCTTCTGCAACAGCTTGCTCCAGCACGGGAAAAATCTCTTCTATCATACGCGCCCCATCCTACCACCCTCACCCGTGCGCGGCAAGCCAAAACACGGGTGAAAATGACGCGCACCCGGCGAGGGGCCGGATGCGCCTGACAAGTAGCAGATGTTGTGCCGGGAGTTACTTGGAGAAAATGCGGAGCGCGCTCTCCTTTGCGTACTGCTGGATTTCCCCCTTGTTGGCGGGGTCCTGCATGTACTCCAAGAGCTGCTGCTCATTGAGCTCCGGGTGGTTTTGCTGAATCTTCAGCCGGGCTTCCTCGGCGGTCTTGCCCAATGTGGCGCCCAGGGTAATGCCGATGGCGATGAGCAAGACGAAGAAGCCGATGCCGATCCAGCTGAGCACGCGGCCCGCACTGCCCTTGGGGTACTTGCACAGGCCGATGATGGAGAGGACGAGGCCAACGGGCCAGCAGAACAGAGAGGTGATGATGGCGAAGACACCCAGAGTGATGGACATGGGCTTCTGCTCCTCTGCTTGCTGCGGGATGGGCGGGAGGTTTTCTTCAGACATGGTGGTGTGGATGGTCGCTTTGTTCCGTGGGGTGCATTCTAACACGCCCGCCGCGGTGCAGCAAGCTCAAAAGAATTGACAAACGCGCCGCCCTGGGCTAGATTGGCGGCACTATGAGTCTTCGCCTCGCTGTATTGGGTTCCGGTTCCGGCAGCAATTGCCAATCCATTTTCAACGCCATCGACGACGGCCGCCTGGATGCGGAAGTGGTGCTGGTGCTCTCCGACCATGCGGATGCCCGCATTCTGGAGCGCGCGCGCCTGCGCGGTGTTCCCGCAGAGGTGATGGACTGCGCCGGGTACAAGAACAAGTTCCCGCTGGAGGAGCAGGAACGCGTGGCCCAAAGGCTCACGGAGCTGAAGGTGGATCTGGTGTGCCTGGCCGGCTTTATGCGCCTGGTGAAGGAGCCTCTGCTGCGCGCTTTCCCCAACCGCATCCTCAATATCCACCCGGCCCTGCTGCCCAATTTTCCCGGTGTGGAGGCCTGGACCCAGGCCCTGCAGGCCGGTGCCACGCAAACCGGCTGCACCGTGCATTACGTGGATGCCGGCATGGACAGCGGTGAAATCATCATGCAGGCCTTTGTGCCCGTGCTGCCGGACGACACCCCGGAAACGCTCCACGCCCGCATTCAGGTGCAGGAGCATATCCTGTACCCCGCCGCCATCCTTTCCGCAATATCACGCTTGTGATGGGCGGGGGGGATGGACAATGTATTAGGCAACAATCATCAATCCTCAAATCCTTCCCTTACGGCCGGATGCAGTCGAAAAAGGGCAGGGGAATGTTGCGCAGGAGCATGAATGCCGCCAGGACCGCCAGCCCGGTATAGAGCGTGGCGTTGAACACGCTCGTGCGGCGGATGAGGCAGAGCGCCAGCAGCCAGGCCGCAAATGGCAGCAGCAGCGCATTGCAGCGCAGGGAGGTGGCCCAATCCCCGTGCAGCAGGGCTTGCGTGGCGCGTGTGCCGCCGCAGCCGAAGCACAGCAACCCTGTCCACTTGTGCAGCGGGCACTCCGGCAGCCACGGGGCTTGCGACCCCGCTGCCCACACCACCGCCAGCCCGGCCAGGGCCAAGGCGCAAATGGCGGCGGCGGTTTTCATGGAAGCGGACGGTTATTCGCCGAGCAGGGTGTCCACCAGAGTTTCCGGAGTAACCTGCGCAGACTCGCGGGTGGCGAGCTCCTTGAGCTCCATCTGCGGGTATTCCGTGCCGATGATGAGGGCGTAGGTGGCCCCCATCTTCTCCGCCGCCTTGAGGCGGTTGCCGAACTTGGCGGGTGAGAGCGGCAGGTCCACGCGCACGCCGGCATCGCGCAGGGAGGAGGACAGCGCCAGCATCTGCGGGCGCATCTCCGGCGCGGCCAGCACCATGCACACATCGCACGCCTGCGGCTTCACCGCCGCATCACGCAGCGCCTTGGCCGCCGGGCACGCCTCTATCAGGTGTGCAATCACGGCATCTCCCATGGCAAAGCCAGTGGCGGGCATGTCCACCGCACCGGCGGAAAGGGTGGAGACGAGACCGTTGTAGCGGCCGCCGCCCGCCACGGCGCGCAGGGTGTGCCCCTTGTCAAAGATTTCAAATACCAGCCCGGTGTAGTACGCCAGGCCGCGCACCACGGAAAGGTCAAGCTGCACGTACTCCTCCAGGCCGCGGGCACGCAGCTCCTCCAGCACGGCATCGTAGCGCGGGGAGCATCCGGCGGGCGGGTTGGAGATGAATTCCACCAAATCCTGCCGCTGCATGCCGAAGGCATCCAGCTTCTCCTGGCAGTACTCGGGGCGGTCGCGCTCAAACTTGTCCACCACGGCCAGGAAATCACCCACGCGCTCCTCCGGCACGCCGTGGTCTGCAGCGTATTTCAGCCACACCTCGCGGTCGGACACGCGCACCACAAAGTCGTTTGCGGTGAAGCCGAACTCGCGCATGCAGTCGATGGCCAGGGAAATCAGCTCCGCATCAGAGCCCTCGCCCTCCTCGCCCAGAATGTCCGCGTTGAACTGCACGAACTCGCGCAGGCGGCCCTTCTGCGGCTTTTCATAGCGGAAGCAGGAGCCAATCTCGAACCACTTGAGCGGCTTGGTGTATTCGCGCTGGTAGGCGGCGGCTATGCGGCCCAGGGAGGCCGTGAGCTCCGGGCGCACCGTGATATCGCGCTCCCCCTGGTCCGTGAAGCGGAAAAGCTGCGTGGGCAGCTCCCCGCCGGACTTCTTGAGGTAGAGCTCGGTGGCCTCGATGGTGGGGGCCTCCCACTCCACGAACCCGTAGCGGTGCGCCACCCGCCTCCACGTGTTGAAGAGGTAGTTTCGGAGGGCGCATTCCTGCGGTGCAAAATCGCGGAATCCCGGCAGCGGTTGGAAGCGTGCGTCTGGCATGCCGCGCATTATACTATCTTTCCGCCCGTAGGCAAGGCAAAAGCAGTGCAGCCCCGAGAGGACCTCTGCGGCATGTGTCAGGCAGCACGCGGAAAGCAGGGTGAGCGTGATGGCGCGGAGGCTTTTGTGGAATGTTTGCGTGGCGTATTCAATATGTTACCCTACTCCCTTCAAGCGGGAAGTCTATCCGAATGTCGGATTTTTGCAAAAAAATGCATGGCCGGGGAGGGAAGGGGGTGCGCGCTGCGGCAGGGCGTTACGCGCGCGGACGCAATTGCGGCTTGTATCTTGGGGAAATCATGGTTAAATAGACGGGTTATGGCTAGCATATACGAGGAGATTACCGAACAGATGAAGACTGCGATGCGCGGGAAGGACACCGTGGCGCTCGGCGCGCTGCGCGGGCTTAAGACCGCGCTGCAGAATGCCCAGATTGCCAAGGGCAACGTGCATGACGAGCTGCCGCAGGAGGAGGTGATGACGGTCATCCGCAAGCAGATCAAGCAGCGCGAGGATTCCATCGCCATGTTCGAGCAGGCGGGCCGTGCCGAGGCCGCCGACAAGGAGAAGGCGGAGATTGCCGTGCTGTCTGCGTTCCTGCCCAAGGAGATGGACGAGGCGGAAATCCTGCCCATTCTGGAGGCTGTTATCGCGGAGCTGGGAGCCGCCACCAAGAAGGACATGGGCCGCGTGATGAAGGAGATGCAGGCCCGCACGGAGGGCCGCGCCCCCGGCAAGGTGCTCTCCAAGCTCGTGGGAGCCAGGCTTTCCTGATAGATGCCGCCATGTTCTGCGCCGTTATCGTAGCCGCCGGCAGCGGCCGCCGCGCCGGGTTCGACAAGCTAGCCGCCCATCTGGACGGCGTGCCGGTGTTGCGCCGCAGCGTGGATGCCTTTGTTGCCGCCGGCTGTGATGCCGTGGTGGTGGTGTGCCCGCCGGAGCGCTGGGTGGCCACCGGGCTGGCAACTGCGCGTTTTTCCGTTCCCGTGACCCGCGTGGATGGCGGGGCGGAACGCCAGGATTCCGTGAGCGCCGGGCTGCAGGCCCTGCCGCCGCAGACGGAGCTGGTGGCCGTGCACGACGGTGCGCGTCCGCTCATCACGCCGGAGGGTATCCGCCGTTGCGCGGAGGCCGCGCGGGAGACCGGGGCGGCCGCCTGTGCCCACCCGGTGGTGGACACGCTCAAGCGCGCGGATGCGGCGGATTGCACGCTTCCGGAGCCGGTGAGCCGCGAGCACCTTTGGGGCATGGAGACGCCGCAGATTTTCAAGCTGCCCCTGTTGCAGGAAGCATACCGCACCGTGAAAGCGCACGGCCTTGCGGTCACGGACGAGGTTTCCGCCGTGGAGGCCGCCGGGGTTCAAACCCGCCTGGTGCAGGTGGGCCCCAACATGAAAATCACCATGCCCGGTGATTTGGAGCTTGCCGAACTGATTTGGAAACACCGCCCGCAATGATCACGCCTTCCCACATGGCGCCGCGCCCTGCCTGGGTGGTTGGCACGGGTTTCCTGGGGAGTTGCCTGCTGCGTGCGCTGCCGCATGCCGTGGGAATCGACAGTGCCGTGCCCGCAGACGTATGCGGGAATGCGGCGGATGCCGCCGTGCTGGCGCAGGCGGTGAAATTGCTGGAGCCGGAGTGTATTTTCTGCTGCACCGCCACGCACGGTGGGGATGCAGAGGCCTACCGCCGCGCGTATGCGGATGTGGTGCAGGCCCTGCCGCCGGGCGTGCGTGTGGTGTTCTGCTCCTCCACCTCCGTGGAGCACGCCGGCGGCGAGCGCCAACAAATCCTGCGCGCGGCGGAGGATGCCGTGCTGGCACGCGGCGGGGTGGTGGCGCGTTTGGCTCCGCTATACGGCCCCGGCCGCTGTGAGCTGCTGCGCCGCCATCTGGCGCGCGAGCCCCGGCTGGCGGGAGAGGACGGGCGTGTGTTCAACTACCTGCATGTGCAGGATGCCGTGAGCGCCCTGCTGCATTTGGCCGCTTGCGGTGAATCCCGCTGCTACACCGTGAGCGGGGAATCTTTCACCAAGGCAGAGGCATACGCCCTGCTGGAACGCCTCACCGGTATCCCTGCATCCGCCACGGATGCCGCCTATTCCTGCCGCGGCGGCGGCTCCCGCGCCGTGGACTGCTCCGCCATCCGCGCGCTCGGTTGGAACCCCGCCCACACCTTTGCAGATTTCGTGACCGCCCAATGCCATGCGTGACGACCTCTACCAGCTTTTGGATGTCTCCCCCTCCGCCTCGCAGGAGGAGATTAAGGCCGCGTACCGCCGCCAGGCCATGAAATACCACCCGGACCGCAATGGTGGCAATTCTGCCGCGGAGGAGCGGTTCAAGGCCGTGGTGGAGGCCTACCGCATTCTGGGCGACCCGCAGGAAAGGGAGGCGTACGATGCCAACCTGGAGCGCGACCGCAAGTATGCGGATGCCCCGGAGCTGGCCGCCATGCGCCGCCATATCCGCGTTTCCGCCCGCCACGGGCGCGAGCGCCGGGAGAACCGCGGCTCCCAAAAACGCCGCAACGAGCGTGAAAGCGCGTATCCCACGCGGCCCCGCCTGTTTTTCATAGGCCGCCGCAAGAAGGTGAGCATGTGGCATCTCTTGGCCTTCTACGCCGCCGCGCTCGCCCTCTTCCTTCCCGCCATCACCAAGTCTTGCCAGGTGGCGGAGCAGGATGCAGCCGTTGCGGGCACCCCCGCGGAGAGCCAGCTCACGCCGGAGGAAATCAAGGCGCGCGCCTTGGATATGGTGTCCGTTCTGCGCACCCGAGCAGAGGAAGGCGACACGAACGCGCAGTTGCGCCTGGGGCTCATCCTGTATGCCGGCACCGGCACCGTGGAGCCGGACCGTGCCGCCGCCCGCGAGTGGTGGCAGAAGGCTGCAGACAAGGGGAATGCCCGTGCCAAGGAGTACCTGGAGCGCTACACCAATACCGCTCCTCCGCCGGAGTTCGACCCCAACGCAGAGGTTATCCGTGCAGCTGAGCAGAAGAAGGAGTGAGGGTTCACGCCGTCTTGGCCCGCTTGGCGGGCTTGCGCCTTTTGCGGCGCGGCTTGCGCTTGGGTTTGCGTGAGCGCAGCATCTCGTTCTGGATGAGCATAAGCGCAAACATGGAGCCGCCATCCACCTTCACTGCGGAGGCATCCGACACGGAGCCCGCCATCTGGATGAGCTTTTGGATGAAGGTGGTGTACTCGTCCTCGTCGAGCGCTATCTCCGCCTCGTCCATGAGGGAGAGAAACTTGGTGAGCGAGCGGTAGAAGGCGAGCCAGTTGCCGCCCGGTCCCACGGGCAGGCTTGCCATCAAGGTGTCCGGCAGGGCGTTGAGCGCCTTTTCCAGGCGTTTGAGCCGTGCCTTGCGTACTGTGGTGTTCTGCTGGCTGGCCGCTGCCTCCAACAGGTAGCGCGCGTGCGTCTCGAACTCCCCGTATGCATGCAGCGTTTCCACCGGAACATGCCCCGGCTGCGGGGCGGTGCCGCTCCGCGCCGCTGCCTGCTCAAACAGGCGCTCCAGCACCAGCAACCGCCCCTTGGACGTCAGCTCTTCCTTCTCGAATAGCATCTGCCGCCATTCTACCAATTCCCACCCCCACTAGGCAACGCAAAAGATAGGTTTGATGCGATTTTGGCGCGCGGGGAAGACGAAAGGGCCGCCCGGCGAGCTGCCGGACGGCCCTTGAAATCCGTTGCGCGGGGCATCAGCTCTTGGAGCGGCCCTGGTAGCGCTCCTTGGTCTGCTGGTCCTTGCGGGTGTTCTCCTTGATCTTCTGGAGGGCCTGCTTGGCCAGGTAGGAGACATCGCCGTCCGCATCTGCGGAATACTTGTTGAGCAGGTTCTTCACCCATTCCAGCTCATGGAGGCCGGAGAGGGTGGTCACAATCTCAATCTTGCCGCGCTGCAGCTTCTTGAGGTCTTCCGCCTCCTTCTTCAGGGGCTCCAGCTGCGGGTTGCCGTCGCCGATGTACATGGTGGAGTCCTTGTCGATCTTGTTGATGATGTCGCGCAGTTTGGAGGTATCTGCAAAGGGCTGCTCGCAGAGGAGGCTGACGAGCTTCTCCGCATCGGCATCGGAGCGGTCGCGGTTCTGGGAGAAGAAGGTGCCGATGGCGCCGTTGACCGTGTTGAGGGCCTTGGGGTCGTTGGCAGCCTTGCCCTTGAGCTCCAGCAGGTAGTCCAGCACGGAGTCGTCACCCCAGAAGGCGAAGAAGAGCAGGTTGTTGCGGGTCATGCTCTTGGTGTCCGTAATCTTGCCCTTGTAGAAGGCGAGCGCCTTGGGGGAGCATGCGGCGGCCAGGGTGGGCCCCAGCTGCTTGAGGTTCTCCTGAGGCACGGTGTCGAAAATCTCGTCGCCGATCTGCGCCTTCTTCGCGGGGTCCTCAATCATCATCAGGATGTTGTCCAGGCAGTTGCAAAGGGTCTTCACCAGCTTGCCCTCGGCCTTGTCGTTCTTGAGCAGCTCGATGATGCGGGGGACGTCCTCCTCCGTGACACGCAGGCCGTACACCTTCCAGGTGCTGGCCAGCAGGGCCTCCTGGTGCTTGAACTTGGGCTTGGCGGCAATCTTCTCCGCCAGCGTGCGCAGGTTGGCGTTCACGCCCTCGGCATCGGACACACCAATGCGCTGCAGCAGCCAGTCGAACAGCTTGTCATCCACCACGTCTTCCGCCTTCTTGGCCAGAGTTTCGAAGATGTAGTCGCGGTTCTCCTTGTTGTCAGCTGCGGTGAGGCCGAGCAGCAAGCACGCGTTGCGGCCCGCACCCACGGGGTCGCCGCCCAGCAGGTAGCCGCCCACCTCGTTCTGGATATAGGGGTCGATCACCACTTTCATGAGCAGCTGCAGGTCCTTTTTGGTGCAGGAGATGTCCACGTGCTTGTCGCGGGCATCCTGCGTGGTTTCCACACCGTGCTTGTTGATATCCACGCAGCGGTGCATAATCTTCTTGATGTTCTGGCGCTGGATTTCCGCGCGCTCGTTCTTGGCGTTCTCGGAGGCCACATAGGAGCCGCACACCACGGCCATTACGGCCAGGAAAATCATGCCGATCCAGAAACCCTTGCTCTGCCAGACGGAAGGCTTGGCGGCCTGCTTCTGCAGCTGGGTGAGGTAGGCGTCGCGCTGGGCGAGCTCCTCCTCGCTCATCTCCGGGGCATCCGGGTTCGGGGCTTCTCCTTCCTGTGCCGGTGCGGGGGCCGCAGCGGATGCAGCGGCAGACTTGGTGGCGATGCCGCCGAGCGGCTTGCCCGTGCCGGGCAGTTTGGCCTTTGACAGCGGGCTGGGGCCTGCTGCGGGCTTGGCACCGGGAGTCGGGGCTTTCAGGATGCTTCCGGCCTTGGCGGCGGGCTTGGCGCCCGGCGTGGCAACCTTCAAGAGATTGTTTGCCGTGGCAGCGGGCTTGGCGCCGGGGGTGGGTGCCTTGAGGATGCTGTTGGGCTTCACGGCGGGTTTGGCCACGGTCTTGGGAAGCTGGGCAGCGGGCTTGGCGGCGGCTGCTGCAGCAGCGGCTGCGGCGGCCTCGGCCTTGGCGGCTGCTTCGGCTTCAGCCTTGGCGGCGGCCTCTGCGGCCTTCTGTTCTTCGAGCTGGCGGTTGTACTCCTCCATCTGGCGGTTGTATTCCTCCATCTGCTTGTTATACTCCTCCATTTGGCGTTCGTACTCCTCCTGGGCCTTTCTGGCAGCTTCCTCCTCCGCGGCAATGCGGGCGGCCTCCGCCGCCTTGCGCTCTGCCTCTGCAGCCTCCGCCGCAGCGGCTTCCTCCGGGGTGAGTGCGGGTTTCTTCTTTTCAATGGGCTTGCCGTCCGTGCCCTTGAGCACAACGCGCTTGTTGGGCACGGTGCCGGAGTTGATAAGGGTGCGTTTCGGGCCGTTTACCTGGAATGTATTGAGTTTGGGTGCTGCCATAATACGTGGATGGAAAGAGATTCGTACCGCGCCTTATAGCATATTTTCACCCACTTGGCAATCACGGAATTCGGGCTGTATGCCCGAAAAGTTCTTGTGAACCGAAGTTTGGCCGCTACCGGTACACTTTCAGCTTGACGCTGGCGGGGCTTGCGGCTACTTTGCCTGTATGAGTCGCCAGAACGCAAACAACGGCGGATTTAGCAGCAACAAGAGGAAGGATTTCATATCCTGCCTGCGAAGGATGATGCCCATAGCTCTTTTGGTGGTGGCCTTTGCCTTTCCTTTGGTATGGTATCATGGGGCGATTGCCACTTCGCCGTTATTTGCCCGTTTCCCCCTTTGGGATTGGATATTCAGCAGTGCAAGCCCGGCTGTCTGCGGTTTGCTGGCCATGGTCGCCTGGTGTTTGTGCCGCAAGCGCTCTGCGCCGCTTTTGTGGAGCAGTGCGCGCACCTTGTGGATTCTTGTTGGCTATGCTGCGGTGTGGAGCTTGTTGTTCAACAAGAATTTCATGCAGTCATGGCCGCAGATTCCGTACAGCGTGTTGTTCCTGTTGGGAACATGGTTGCTTTCCCGTGCCTGCCTGGGGCGCTTGGCGTATGCGGTATGGGTTCCGTGCCTCACGGTTCTCCTGCTGGAATATGCCGCTTCCATGGAAGGCTTTTTGGTCAATCCGGAAAATTTGATCCAAGTGTTTTGCGCATCTTGGCATGATGCCAGGGAGTATCTCTCTGTCGGCACGGTTCTTTTGTTTGCATTTGCCTTGTTGCTCTCCTGCGTTGCATTTTGGCTGGTAGACAGGCAAATGGTGAAGGAGAGAAGGGAAACCCTGCTTTTTTGCGGGGCGCTGTGTATGGGCCTGCTCTTTTTGGGGGTGAGGCCATTGGAGCGAAGCCTGGTGAGAGACGGGAGCCTGGTATGGCCATTGGGGAATATGGAGGTGCTGGCCTGCTATTCGGCCCAGGCGCAGAGAGACATTCGCCAAACAAACCGCCTGCTGGAGCATTTGCCGCCAAAGGGGAGCGTGTGCGCTTCCATGGAGACGGTGCCGGGCGGCGCAGGCGTGGTGATACTGATACATGTGGGCGAAAGCCTGTGCGCCGACCGCCTGTCCATTAACGGATATGGCAGAAACACCACACCCTGGCTCGCCGGACAGGAGAGGCTCATCAATTTTCCCGACTGCGTTGCCTCCGCCGATTGTACGGACAAGGCGGTGGTGACAATGCTGACGAATGGGCGGCGTGATTTCATGCAGACGGACGACCCCGGGCTCTTTCCCAGTTCGGCCGGGATGATGGACTATTTCTCCGCTTGCGGGTTCCGCTGCGCCTACGCATTCACGGATGGCATATACAATCCCCGCTCCCATACCATGTTCCATGAGGAAATGCACATGCTGCTCCGCTGCGCGGATGACAGCATCGCCTCCGGCGCACGGGCCGGGGAACAGGTGCCCGCCGTTTTGCAGTACATCAAGCAACATCCCGGCGACAATTTGTTCATTCAGCTGAACAACGACGGCAGCCACGCCTTTTTTGACGAATACGACACGGAGCACCCACCGTACGAGCCTGTCCGTGCCATCTCGCCGAACGATATGCCTCCCGCCACACCCGAGGTTGAGGCATGTATCACCAATGCATACGACTGCACCGTTCATTACACGGACGACAATATCCGCCGCCTGCTGGAGCCCCTGAAAGGCAAACCTTTCCTATACGTGTACATGGGAGACCATGGTGAATATGTGGGGCAGGGCGGGTATTGGCTGCGCGCCAAGACATGGCATGGCTCGTTCTACCGGACCTCTGCGTGCCAGGTGCCGTTTATGGTTATGGCTTCCCCAGAATTCGAGGCGTTGCACCCGCATTTTGCAGAGGCGTTGCGGCAACTGCGCCAGAACCGGAATATGAGCGTGGCGCATGAGCACCTTTTCCATACGGTGCTTGGATTGATGGGAATCAAGACCTCATGCTACGATTCCGCATTGGACCTTTGCTCGCCGGAAGCCAAGCCGTATACGGGGCCGCATCCCTCCAGAAACGGGGAAGAGCTTCCGGAGAAGGCTTTGTGAATGCCTACGTGGTGGGGCGCTTGTATTTCACCAGTGCCACATAGGGGAGCAGCCATGGGCAAAGGCGCCGAATCGCGAAAAACAGGAAGAGCAGCGCAAAGAACACGGGCACGGGGAGAAAGAGGGCGGGTACAGAGTGCACAAGCTCCTGCGGCCCCTTGGCATGAATGAGCGTCAGGATAGGGTGGTGCATCATGTAGATGAAGAAGCACGCGGGGGCGCATGCCGCCATACGCTTGGAAATGCGGGGCAGGTAACGCTCAATCGCCATGCCGGCGTAACCAATCATGCAGGCTCCCGCAAGCATGCCGAAAAGCGTGGCCTCTGCACCATGCCGCAAACACCCCACGCTGTACAGCGAATACACAGAGGCGGCAACAAAGAGAAGCGCGAAAAAGAGCGTGCGCCCGCGGGTTACCCACCGGGAGCATCCTTCCAAGCTGAAATTGCTCAGGCACACCCCGGTGGCAAAGAACATGCAGGTTCCGGGGTTGAGAACGCACGTGGGAGCAAGCGGCACTTGGAATGCCAAACAGGAAAACGCGAAACACACAGCGCACATGACGATAGGCTTGATTTTGGCCAGTAGCGGCGCAGCCAGGGAAAGGAGCATCACGTCCCGCAGGAACCAGGAAGGCACGATCACGGGTACCATGGCCGCGGAATCCAATGCGGGACCGCCGAGTGTGAACAGGTGCCCTAAACCGAAAATGGAGCAGATGCCCTTGGGGGGAAGGGTGCCGGTTGCCCGCCCGGCACCGTACATGGCAAGGTTGAGCAGGATAAACGGAATGAGCAGCCACACAAAGCGCCGCCAAGCCTTGCCCCAGGTGATATTGCGCCCCAGGAAATAGCCCGTCAGCACCAGAAAAAAGGGAACATTGCCGAACAGGGTGGAGAAATAGGCATAGTTGTGCAGCAGCCCATGCCCGTTTGATTCCGTCATGCCGAGACGCCAGCGCCAATGTGCATACACCACTAAAAAGGTGGCAATGCAGCGCGCGCAGTCAATCCATTCAATGCGTTTGGGCGAGCCGCTTTCCTGTAATGGCTTCACCAATGTTTCCTCACCGTTCTCCATGATTCCACAAGGGGTTGCGGTGCGTTACTCCACGTCCTGCGGCAGGGAACGCCATTTGAGCCACACGAGCCCGCCCAGCACCGCCAGCACGAGCGCGGTGTAGATGTAGCAGGGTGCGCCGAAGTACGGGATGTCCGTTTGGAAGAAGCGGCCTTGGCTGCACAGGTGGCAGACGCCACCCGCCACGGCCAGTGCCAGCACCGCGCCCAAGGCGCGCGGAAGCGCGGCAGGACGCAGAAGCAGCTGTACTGCATACGCCAGGGCAAGCCCCGCCGGCAAGAACATGCAATTTTCCTCCGTGCAGATGGAGCCCAGGCACCGGGTGGCCAACAAGAAGATTACAATACCCGTGCACGAGGCGGTTTTCCCCGGGAAGCGCTTGCATATCAACCTGCACACCAGGTATATTCCCGCCGCCAGCATCAGCCCGGTGAAGAAGGAGCTCTGCCAGAGCGTTTCCGCGCCGGTGGATGCATTCGGGAAGGCCGCGTACACGGCGCCGGTGCAGGCAGCCATTACGGGCCAGCCGCACCACATGGCGCATGTGCCCAGCCGCGTGTACACGCCGTTGCGCGGTTCACTCACCCCGCGCAGGTCGTATATCCAGGAAATGCAGTCTGCGCCCATGCCCAGCGCCGCCACCAGCGCTGCCGCCGTGAACACGGCAAAGGGCAGGGAAAAGGTGAGTGCGGCAGAGCTCCACGCCATGCCCGCATCGGGTGATGCGCCCAACACCATGTCCGTTGGGCTTGCGGTCAGGTAGTTTGTCTCCACGTTGCGCAGGATGGCTTGCGCCAGAATGAGCACCAGCACCAGACAGACAAGGAAAATACGGTTTTTCATAAATGGGGAAAGGGGTTACAAGAGGGATGCGGGTGCATTGCCGCGGCGGGTTTCCACAAGCTCCTGCACGCAGCAGGGAAGCTCTGCGTGGCCGTTGGCGGCGGCAGGGCGGGTGATGAGTTCCAGCCCGCAGGCGGAGGCCGCGGTGCGGGTGGATTCCGTGGCGGCGGGATCACGCACGCAGATGCCCTGTTCCGCGAGCGCGGGCAGGCGGCCTTCATACGTTTGGCGCGTTTCCACGGCAATGTCCACCCCGGCGGGATAGAGCATGTTCTGCATCCAGGGGCGCATGGTGGCGGTGCTGAGCTGCAGTTCGCAGCCCGCCGCCAGCGCGGCCATGAGCATGATGCACAGGTCTGCATCCGGCAGCGCCTGGTCCGCGCGCAGCAGCAGGTGGTGCGGGCGGTAGGTGGCCACCGTGCGGAACAGCGCGTTTTCCTGCAGCACGCGCCCGTTGCGGAATTCCGTCTGCCAAACGGCAGAGATGGATTTTGCCGCCGTCAACAGACGGGCGGAGGTTTCCGCATCCGGTGCGGGCACCAGCGTGTTCCACGGGCTGATGGGGAGCTCCGTCTTCACGCCCTCCAGTGCGGCGGCATCGGCATCCTGCCAGTGGCAGAGGAAGGCGGGCAGGTGGCGGCTGCCGTCCATGGGGGTGCTGCGGTGTCCGTTGCCGCTGGGCAGCACGCCGGGATACGGCGGGCGGATGCAGTTCACACTGCGGTTGCAGGCATGCACCTTCTGCTCCCATTCGCTGATTTCATCCCCGTCTTCGGAATAGATGGCGGCATAGAGCCCCGCAGCCAGTTTGCCCTGCACCGCAAAGGCCTCCTCCGCGCTCTCCACACGCAACAGGCCGATGGCCGGCACGTTCTGCGCGCAATGCGTGAAGAAGCCGTCCGCAGTGATACCTGCGCGCACGCCGGGCGACCACAGCTGGATGTCGTCTCCTGCGCATTGCGGTTGCACCAGCCAGGATTCATCCGCATTCATGGAGGTGAAGAGCATCTTCTGCTCATGGGTGAGCGGGGTTGAAACCAGGCCCGTTTGCGTGCCCTCCAGCCAGCCCGGCCCGCAGGGAATGGAGCTCACGGCATCGATGAGCGCATTGCGGAAGGCCTGGTTGTCGTACACGGAGGCGTGGGTGATGATGATGTGGGGCATCTCCAGGCATTGCCCGGCGTGGGAGAAGGCGTGACGCGTGATATCCCGCACGGCGGCGTTCCAGTCTGCGGTGGCGGCCAGGTAAAGGCTGGAGCTGCCGCGGTGGCCGCCCGCCACGGGCTTGCCCGCCGCCGCATGGCAGAGGGATGCCGCATCAAACGCCCCCGTGCCGGAGAGCACCGCGCTCACGCGGGAATCCGCCGCCAGGGTCAGCGCCGTTTCATCCGTGCAGACGAGAGTGAGCAGGCGCGGGGCATCAAACCCCTGTTGTTTGAGCAGCTGGACAATGTTGATGCCCAGCAGCACGGAATGGTAGGGCGGGCGGTAGATGACGGCGTTCCCGGTCATCCATGCGGCGGCAATGCCGCCCAGTGCTTCGGAAAGGGGGTGCGCGTTGCCGGGCATCACGGCCACCACGCCGTTGCCGTTTCCGGCCTCCTGCGGCAGGTTCACGTGCAGGCGGCAGGCATCAATGGCGCGCAGGAGCTCCTGCTCCGCCTCTTCCAGCGTGATGCCGCATTCCCGCATCATCAGGCCGATGAACGCGGCTTCCTTGAGCTCCAGCTCCGCCGCGAACTGCAGGACGCGCGCGCGGCGCTCCTCCAGCGGCTCCGGCTCCATTTGCGCGGCGCGCGCGGCGGTGGCCAGCATGCGCTCCAGCGTGGCAGCGTCCATGGCTTGGAAACGGTAGTCCACGCGGTCCGTGTTGTAGATGGAGTGGCGCTCGCACAGCAGTTCCTCGCTGCCCTCGAATCCTTCGTCCACGGTCGGCAGGAGCCGCTGCCAGCGGTTGCATTCGCGCTCCCCGGCATGGCGCAGTGCGGTGAGGCGCTTGCGGTCGAAAATGCGAGCGCACGGCGTGGGGGTGAACCCAGTGTCGCTTGGCGTGTAGGCGGGTTCTCCCGGGGCCGTGAGCGTTTCCGTGAATTGCCGCTCCAGCTCGCGCCATTCGGCGGATGCCGTGTCCAAGCCGTAGTCTGTCACCGGGAAAGCCCCCGGACGTGAAAGCCCGTGCAGCACGGCGAGCAAATGCGCGGGCAGGGCGGTTTCGCTCTCTGCCGGGGCAACGGCGCAGGTGAGTGTAATGCGCGCGCCCTGCTGCTGCAGCACCCGCGCCAGGTGTGGTTCTATGCCGCCCCGCAGGCAGAACTGCGGCTGGCCCTGGCGGCCGCTGCCGGCCCAATCCAGCAGGGCAAAGGCGATATCGAAGATGTTGGAGGTGCCCACCACGGGGGTGATGGCGGCGGGGTTTGCGGCCAGGGCGGTGTGCAGCAGCTGTTTGAAGCGGGCATCCGTCTCTTTCTGCGTGCGGTAGGCGGGATTGGCCCCGCCGTGGCGCGCGGTGCATTCCTCTTCTTCCTCCGGGTGGGCGCCCTTCACCAGCAGGAGTTTCAGCGGCGCGGCTCCCGTGCCCGCGCGCTGCTCCGCCCAGGCCGTGAGCCCGCGCAGGATGCCCGGTGTGCCTTTCAGGTATGCGGGCAGCTCCAGCATCACGTCTGCCCGGTGCAAATCCTGCCCGCGCAGCGCATAGGTGAGCGCTTCCGCCACCAGCTGCGCCGTGGGGGAGAGCCCGCTCTCAATGATGACCGGGCGGATACGCCCCTTGGCCAGGGAAAGGATGATGAGCTTGTGCAGCTTGCGCGCCAGGGCACGCACACCCTCCCCGGGGGCGTAGGAGGAAAGGTGCGGACACAGGCGCCACGGCTGCACCACCACGCCGGCTACATCCTGGTTTTTCAGGATGGACACCAGGTGCTTCATGTACTGCGCCGCGCCCTTGTCTCCGTGCACGGCGGGCACCAGCGGGTTGAGCGCCACGCTGTGGCCCTCTGTGGAAAGATGGTGTACATGCACCATGAGGCGGCGCAGGTGCGTGGGCAGCACCAGGCTGCCAAAGGCCGATTCCAGTGCCCGCCGCGCTTCCCGGACCGCAAGTGCCGTATAGCGTTCCGGTAGCAGGGCCGCTCCCTTGAGCCGCCATTGCGCCATGCGGTCGAACAGTGCGGGCAGCGCCGCGCGGTATGGTGCCAGCGCCCTCAGCGTGTCCCTTTGCAGAGCCGGGTCCGTGGTCAGGAGCACGCGGCGGCAAAGCGCGGTGATGAAGCGCCGCGTCTCCCCGTCATGGATAATATCGTTCACGGCATCCGCCAGGGCTCGCTCCGCGGGCTTCACGGCGTTGCCGGCCTCCAGCTGCAGGGCTTGGGCCAGTTGCGTGACCAGGGTGGGGTCCTTGTAGGCGCTCTGGCGGCGTGCACGCGCCTCCGCAAGCAGTTGTGCTATGTCCTTGGTTTCGCCCATGGTTGAATGAAGGTTACTTGTCCACCTGCTCCCAGTCCACGAGCTCCGGCAGGGTTTCGGAAATGAGGGCGCGCAGGTTTTCTTCCGCCGCTTCCTGCTTCACGCGGATGGCATCCCCGTAGTAGGTGCCCACCTGGTAATAGGCCCAGCGCTCCACGTAACCGTGCACCACGCGGTCGTACATGTCTTGCAGGGTGCGGTTCAGGTGGCCGTGGGTGATGGCGTTGTGGCCTATGAAGACGTAGTAGTTCACGTGCTGGAGGGTGATTTCCCTGCCGTTGGGGAGCTTCTGCGGAGTCTTGGAGGTCAGGCGCGTGAAAGTGAGCTCCCGCCCGTTCTTGAGCTTCAGCTGCACCGGCTGCGCCTGCAGGTCGTAATGCCCTTGCGCGGGAAGGCAGCGTTCCGGGCGGTGAATGGAGGCGTTCATGTCGCTCCCGGAATAGACGATGGAAACGCTGATGGGCGGCAGCGGGTCCAGCCCCAGGTTTTGGTACATGCCCTTGCTGAACTTGGTGTCGGATGCCAGCACGGAGCGCTCCAAATCAGATTCCTGCTCCTTCTGGCCGCGCCAGGTGGCGGAAACAATGCCCATGGGCAGGTCCGGGCGTATGGCAGATTCCGCCAGTGCATCCTGTGCGGGCAGGATTCCCACCACAGAATACGCGGCACCCAGTACCAGAGCCGGCAGCAGCGCGTATATCCAAACCTTCACGGTTGCTCCTCCTTTCCATTGTTGATGCGGCGCACCACCTTGCGCCGCTTGATGAAGGGCAGCTCCCCGGCCAGCAGGCCGTGCAGCAGCATCAGGCACACCAGGCTGGCGGGGAAGAAGAACAGCAGACCGCTCCAGTCATGCCACGTTTTGCTCGCAAACGCCGGGTTCACGTACTCCGCAAACACGAAGATGCTCGATACGCGGAATGCGTTGGCCACAATCGACAGCGGTATCGCACTCACCGCCAGCACAATGCGTTTCCACAGCGCAAGGTCGCTTGCCAGGTAGCCCCAAGCCGTGGAAATCATCACGAGCGCCATGAGCGAGCGCATGCCGGAGCAGCCGCCCGCAATGTTGAATGCATCCCAGTTGCCCGTGGCGGAGGAGATGTTCGTGCCTTCCACCACCGTTTGCACCCCGCAGATTCCGGCGCACCAGTGGGCCGCCTGCGTGGCCAGCAGCTGCATGCCCACCGTGGCCTGCTGGAATGCAGGCAGAGGGACGCACATCCACAGGAAAAAGAGAGGGAAGGCGCTCTTCATCGCCGCCGCGCGCCCCCAGTAGCACCATACCAGGCCCGTGAGCACAAACGGCAGCGCGCCGATGGCCACGCGCCCCTGGTGCGTACGCACCGCCAGCAGACCCAGCAGCGCGCCCAGCGCCACCAGCCACAGCCCGTGCAGGCTGGCGCGGAACTCTATGCCCTGCATGCGCCCCCACGCGTGGTGCAGCAGATACGCCGCCAGCAGCGGCACCATCCACCCGTGCTCGTAGTCGGTTGCCGGGTTCCAGGCGGATATCAGCCAGCTCACCGCCGTGTCCGCCCCCTCCATGTACGCGTGCAGGCCGGCGTAGAACCACACCAGCAGAGCCGCACAGAGCCCCAGCCCCACCCAAGCGGGGAGTGGCAGGGCCCAAGGATGCTTGCCCTCTGTGTCTTGCAGCGTTTCCATCTTGAAAAATGCGCGTTTCTTTCACTTTAGTATTGCAATTTTCGCCAAATTGTCAAGAATAGAGGCGCAACGTTGCACCATTATGAAACTCATCAGCGGTACCGCACATCCTCAGCTCGCACAGGACATTGCAGACGTTATGGGGCTTCCCCTCTGCGATGCCACCGTCACCACCTTCCCCGATGGTGAAAGTTTTGTCCAAATCAAGGAATCCATCCGCGGGGCAGACGCCTTCATCATCCAGCCCACCTGCCCGCCCACCAACCACAACCTCATGGAGCTTCTGGTGATGGTGGATGCCGTGCGCCGCGCCAGCGCCAGCCGCATTACGGCGGTCATGCCCTTCTACGGCTACGCCCGCCAGGACCGCAAGGACAAGCCCAGAGTGCCCATCACCTCCAAGCTTGTCGCCAATCTCCTTACCGCCGCCGGCGTGAACCGTGTCCTCGCCATGGATCTCCATGCTGCGCAGATTCAGGGCTTCTTTGAGATTCCCGTGGACCACCTCCACTCCCTCCCCGTGCTTGTCAAGCACCTCAAGGAGAAGTACGTCCAAAACATGAGCAACCTTGTTGTCGTCTCCCCGGACATCGGCGGCGTCAAGAACGCCAAGAGCTACGCCAACGTCCTCGGCACAGAGCTTGCCATCGTGGCCAAGCAGCGCATCTCCGCCACGGAGGTGGATGCCCACGCCGTCATCGGCAACGTGGAGGGCAAGGATGTCCTCATGATTGACGACATGACCGAATCCGGCGGCACTCTCTGCGCCGCCGCCAAGATTCTCAAGGAGCACGGGGCCGCGCGCATTTTCGCCGGCGTTTCCCACGGTGTTCTCAACGAGGCCGCCCGCGCCCGAATCAAGGAGAGCCCCATCGAGTGCCTCCTCACCTCGGACTCCGTTCCCATGGCCTACGGCGAAAACGTCGATACCGTCAGCATCGCCCCGCTTCTGGCGCAGGCCATTGCCAACATTCACAACAACGACTCTGTCACCCATCTCTTCGAGATCTGACCGGGCGGAGCCAATCCCCCGCAACCAACCCGCCGCAGCCCGGAAAGCCGCGGCGGGTTTTGTATGGCCCTGCGGCCCTTTTTTGTTGCTTTCCCGTGCCCTGCGTGTTAGCATTCCGGCATGTCAAAACGCTTTATGTTGAACGAGACCAGCTATCACGGGAGCGGAGCCGTGAAAGAGGTCGTTACGGAAGTGCAGGCCCGCGGATTCAAGAAGACCCTCATTGTCACGTGTGCGGATTTGGTGAAGTTTGGCGTGGTGGGCAAGGTGACCTCCCTGCTGGACGGCATCGGCCATCCCTATGCCGTGTACGACAAGGTGGAGCCCAACCCCACGGTTGATTGCGTGAAGGAGGGCGTGGCCATGTTCAAGGAGATTGGTGCGGACAGCCTCATCGCTATTGGCGGCGGTTCCCCGCAGGACACGGCCAAGGGTATCGGCATTATCGTGAACAATCCGGAGTTTGGGGACGTGGTTTCCCTGGAGGGCGTGGCGCCCACCAAGAACAAGTGCGTGCCTGTGATTGCCATTGCCACCACCGCCGGCACCGCCGCGGAAACCACCATCAACTATGTGATCACGGATGTGGCCAAGCGCCGCAAGTTCGTGTGCGTGGACCCGCACGATATCCCCGTGGTGGCCATTGTGGACCCGGATATGATGAGCACCATGCCCAAGGGCCTCACCGCCTCCACCGGTATGGATGCGCTCACGCACGCCATTGAGGGCTACACCACGCTGGCCGCCTGGGAGCTGGCGGACACGCTGAACCTCAAGGCCATTGAAATCATCTCCCGCAGCCTGCGCCAGGCGTGCGAGAACGACCCGAAGGGCCGCGAGGACATGGCGCTCGGCCAGTACATGACCGGCATGGCGTTCTCCAACGTGGGCCTGGGCGTGGTGCACGGCATGGCGCACCCGCTGAGCGCGTTCTACGGCACGCCGCACGGCGTGGCGAACGCGGTTCTGCTGCCCTATGTGATGCGCTACAACGCGGAGTACACGGGTGAGAAGTTCCGTGAGATTGCCCGCGTGATGGGTGTTCCCGGCGTGGATTCCATGAGCCCGGAGGAGTACCGCAAGGCCGCCGTGGATGCGGTGGTGACCCTCTCCAAGGATGTGGGCATTCCCCAGACGCTCAAGGAAATCGGCGTGAAGGAGGAGGACCTGGATGCACTGGCAGACGCCGCCATGGCGGATGTGTGCACCGGCGGCAACCCCCGCCCCTGCTCCAAGTCGGAGCTCCTGGCCCTCTACCAGGAAGCCTTTGGTTGATTGACTATTTGAGAATCATGCCGCGCCTTGCGGCGCGGGAATTTGCAACGCCCGTCCGGCATTCTGCCGGGCGGGCGTTCGTATGAAAGATTCGCGCGGTTTGGGATTACTTGCTTTTGATGATTTCCTGCAGGCGGGAGTGCATGGCTTGCACGCGGTCGGGGTAGTGTTCAGCAACATCCTGCTTTTCCGCAATGTCCTTGGAGAGGTCGTAGAGGCGGTGCGGCTGGTTGTTGCGGCCTTGCACAAGTTTCCAGTTGCCCTGGCGCAGGGCCAGGGTGCCGCCTCCGCTCTCCACAATCTCCGCACGGCCGGTGGAATCCTGCCCCAGCAGGGCTTTGGCGTGGGATTCGCTGTCCGGCAGGGCGTCTGCGGGCACTTCCACCCCCGTGATGGCGGCGAGCGTGCGGGCGAGGTCCACCTGGCTCATGAGCGCGGTGCTCTGCTTGCCGGCGGGCACGTGCCCCGGCCAGGAGACGATGAAGGGCAGGCGGGTGCCGCCTTCCAGAATGCCGTACTTGCCGCCGCTGTACGGGGCGGCGGGGTTGTGCCCCTTGCAGTCCACGTCCGCGCCGTCCAGGTAGCCGTCGGAAATGACGGGGCCGTTGTCGCTGGTGAAGATGAAGAGGCAGTCGTCGTACCCGTTCTCTGTGAGCGCGGTGCGGATGCGGCCCAGGCAGTCGTCCATCTGCAGGGTGACATCTCCGCGGATGCCGAGTCCGCTCTTGCCGCGGAAGCGGCCGTGCGGGTCGCGCGGCACGTGGATGTCGTTGGTGCAGAAGTAGAGGAAGATGGGCTTGCCGGCGCTTTCCTTGATGAAGCGCACGGCGTCATCCGTGATAGTGTCCGCCAGGTCCTGGTCCTTCCAGAGGGCGGCGGTTCCTCCGCTCATATGGCCAATGCGGGAGATGCCGTCGATGATGGTCTTGTCATGCTGGTGGTCGGCGGGGCGGCCCCATTTCTTGAGCAGCTCCGGGTGCTCCTCGCCAGTCACTTCTCCGGGGAAGGGCTTGCGGTAGTCGATGCGGATGGGGTCCTTGGGATCCAGGTTCACCACGTTTCCGTTGCGCAGGTAGACGCAGGGCACGCGGTCCGCCGTGGCGGCCATGATGAAGGAGTAGTCGAACCCCACCTCCGCCGGGCCGGGGGAGATGTGGGCGTTCCAGTCTGTGGGTTGGTTGCCGCGGCCGAGCCCCAGGTGCCATTTGCCGATGGCGGCGGTGCGGTACCCGGCGCGCTGCATGAGCGCGGGCAGGCCCATGCGTTCCTCCTTGGTGGGCAGGGCAAGCTTGGCATCACCGTCCAAAATGGTCATGTTGTTGCGCCAGGCGTACTGGCCGGTGAGAAGCGAGCAGCGGGAAGGCGTGCACACGGAGTGCGTGCTGTGGGCATCCGTGAAGGTGAGCCCCTGGTCCGCCAGGCGTTCCAGGTTGGGGCAGGGGGCTTTCTCGCAGCCGTAGGCGGAGGTGTCGTGGTAGCCCAGGTCGTCCGTCAGGAAGATGACGATGGCCTTGGGCTTTTCCAGGGCCAGGGAGGGCAGGGCGGCCAGCAGGGTAAGCAGGAGCGCGCGTTTCATGGCGTCAGGGTTCCTGCTGGTGATTTTTCTTGTCAGCGCGTACCAGCAGTGTGCTGCAGTAGATGAAGAGCGCCCACACGGCAGCCACGGAAATGCTCATGGTAATGATACCGGCAATGGTCATGAGAAGGGGATCCTTTCTGTTTGTTCTTCCAACATGTGTTTTTTGCGGAATTTCTTGGAGGTGTGCACCACCATGCAGCAGAAAGCCGCGGTAATGGCCACCCAGAGCATGGGCAGCACCGCGCCGAGCTTTCCTTCCAGCAGGTCGCGCAGAGGCTGGCAGACCTCGTTGAAGATGTTGTCGTACAGCCAGGCGAGGAAGATGATGCACAAAATGCCGGGGGCGCTCCAGTTGAACATGAATTTGAGCAGCCCGACCGGTACTTTGATGAGCGCACCCGTATGCAGTTCCTCAATCCCGCGGTCCGTGCCCACTATCCAGCGGAACATGATGAGATAGAGGGCGGTGATAAGGTAGAGGCTCATGGTACCCATCCAGAAGTCCAGTGTGGAGAGGGCCACCATGCCGTCACCGGAGAACCAGGCGACCATGAGGGAGCCGATGAAGATGAGGAAGCAGACGATGGTGACGCTCTGGATGCGCGGCAGCCCCCAGTATTCCTCCATGAAGGAGATGGAAGGCTGCACCAGGGAGAGGGAGCTGGTGATGGCCGCCACAAAGAGCAGCAGGAAGAACACCGTGCCGAAGAACTGCCCCAGCGGCATGGCCGCAAACACCTGCGGCAGCACGTTGAACCCGAGCCCGAAGGTGCTCGCACCCGCTGCCGCCGCCACACCCAGGAAGGATACGGCGGCCGGGATGATCATGAGACCGGCCAGACCCACCTCCACCGCCTCGTTGGCGGCGTTTGCGGTGAGTGAGCTGAGCGCAATGTCCTTCTTGGGATCCACGTAGCTGCTGTAGCAGAGGACGACACCGAAGCCGATGGAGAGCGTCCAGAAAATCTGCCCGGCGGCGGCCACCCACAGGTTGGGGTTGAGCAGGCCGTGCCAGATATCCACCTCTTCCGCCCGCAGGGCCACACCCGGGTTGGCCTTTTGCACTTTCTCGATAATGGCCCGGCTCTGTTCCGGGGTACTGCCCGCCGGAATCATCTCCAGCGTCTTGGTGCCGCCCTGGCCGTCGTCCGCCACCAGCATCACCTTGTCCGGGTTCCACATGTAGGCCAGGCCCTGTTCCACGCTGCGCTCCGGGTGGGCGGCATCCGGCGTGCCCAGCGTGAGCACGCGCACCAGAATGGCCACGGCAATGAGCAGCAGAATCGGCATGCTCCACTTGCAGAACCACTCAATGCCCTTCACCACGCCGCGGTACAGCAGGAAGAAGTTGGCACCCAGCGCCAGCAGGAAAAAGATGATAAGGCTGCTTTCCTTCAGGAAGATGTTGCCATCGGCATCCGCTCCGGTGAAATGGGTGAAGAACTCCCCGAACTGCTCCGGGCTCTCCAAGTTGAGGTCGCCCACGGCGGTGTGCCAGGCATAGCCCAGGGTCCAGCCCTCCAGGTCCATGTAGTACATGCCGATGCCCAGCGGGGCCACCACACCGAAGACGCCGAGGTATTTCCACCGGTGGGCGTAGTCGGAGAGCAGGGTGAAGATAGATGCGCACGAGTGCCCGCCGAGCCTGCCGCCGCAGCGCCCCAGAGACCACTCCATCCAGCTGAGCGCCACGCCCATGAACACAAACGCGCAGAAATACGCAATCATGAATGCGCCGCCGCCGTACTGGGCCGCAAGCCCCGGAAAGCGCAGGAAATTACCGAATCCCACCGCACTGCCGGCCACCGCCAACACCACGGTCAGACCGCTGCTCCATGTATCTCCCTTTTTCTTCTTAGCCATACTGTTTTGTCCCTTGTATCCTAATGTTTTCCCTGCCAAAAGTCAAGCCTGTACATGCAAGCGCGCACGCATGCAAGCGCGCACGCATGCGTGCGCGCTGGGGAAGGAGCGAACTATTCTTTCAGCATGGCGTGGTAGGCGGAATAGATATAGACCCTGTTGCGCTCGGTTTGGCCGCTTTGGCAGATGATGCCGTGATGTTCCAAGGTATCCAAAATCCTGTAGGTGGTAGATGGTGCCAAGCCAGCCTGTTTGGCAAGAATCAAGGGGCGCGTGACGATGTGGCACTGCATGATTCCGAGCACTTTTGCGGCGTTTCTGCGCATGCGTCCGAGAGAGGCAACCGTTTCCCTGTTCCGGTTCACCTGTGCCTGCAAATCGGAAAGTACGCGTACGGCATCGCTCGCAGTGTGCTGCACGGCTTGCAGGAAAAATTCAATCCAGGCCTCCCAGTTGCCATCCTGCCTTATCCCGCCGAGCAGCTTGTAGTATTGCCCGCGGTGTTGCTTGAAATACAGGCTGAGATACAGCAGAGGCTTGTTGAGCAGCCCGCTGTGGCAGAGCATCATTTGTATCAGCAGTCGCCCCACTCGTCCGTTCCCGTCCAGAAAGGGGTGTATGCTTTCAAACTGGACATGAACGAGCGCAGCCTTGACGAGTGGCGGGATGCTGTCTGTCTGATTGATGAAAAGCTCCAAGGCACCCAGGCACTCCATGAGAGCCTGTGGCGGCGGCGGCACATAGGCAGCGTTCCCCGGGCGGGTGCCGCCAATCCAGTTTTGGCTTCGGCGGAACTCTCCCGGCATTTTGGCGGAGCCTCTCCCCCTGCGCAACAATTCTGCATGCAGCTCGCGTATCAATCTCAAGGAGATGGGATATCCCTCCGCCATGCGTTCCATCCCTTTCTGCATAGCGGATACATAGAGGCTCACTTCCGCTACATCATCGGTGTCCAGCTTCTCATATCCGCCTTGTTCAAACAGCAACAAATCGCTCAGGGATGATTGGGTGCCCTCAATCATGGAGGAATACACGGCTTCTTTCCGTATATAGGCGTATATGAACGGAGCAACATCCGGCAAATGCTCTCCCAGTGCATCCAGCGCTCCCAGGGCCTGCATGGCACGGTTGAGCAGGTTCCCTACCCTGTCGCCCAGCTCCGGCACGGGATGCGGCGGCAGTGGTGCAGGAATAAAGGCTTGAACCTTTTCCCCGATGGTATCAATGGTGACATATCTGCCTGTGTTTTTTCTTTTCACCCCTTCAGCCTATATGAAAACAAGCTGCCTGTCAATTTCTATTTCAAGCGCGAAATGAAAATAACGATTTTCCTTATTTTCATTTCGAGGTGGGAGGTGATGGGTTTTATTCGCCCTGCGGGAGGAGGCGCACCACCTTGTCTGCACGGGGAAGGTTGATGGTGACGGTGGTTCCCGTACCCTCCTTGGAGAAGAAGGATAGGGAGCCGCCGTGGTCCTTGATGATGCGGCGGACGATGAGGAGGCCGAGGCCGTTGCCCTTTTTCTTGGTGGAGCGGAAAGGTTCGTACATGGAGCCCATGACCTCGTGCGAGATGCCGGTTCCGGTATCGCTGATGACAATGCGGATTTCCGAGTCCGAATGGTCTGTGGCGATGAAGACGCCGCCGCTGTCTCCGGGGATGGATTGGTAGGCGTTGCGGATGAGGTTGTAGAGGGCCTGGAAGAGCTGGCCTGCGTCTGCGGAGAGCTCCGGTTGCTTTTCATCCAGCTCTGTGTGGATGGCGATGCCGCGCGGGGCAATTTCCGGTGTGAGGGTGGAGATGACCCTGCCGATGATGTCTGCAAGGTTCACGGGGCTGCGCTGCAGGCGGGTGGGGCGCATGGATTGGAGAAACTGGTGGAGCAGGGTGTCCAGGCGGCGGGTTTCCGCCAGGGCCTCATCCAGCAGGGGGGCCAGTTTCTCCGCGTCCTGCGCGGGCAGCTTCTTGAGCTTGCGCTGCAGCAGCTGCAGGTTGAGCCCCAGGGAATTGAGGGGGTTGCCGATTTCATGCGCCACGGCGCTGGAGAGGTAGGTGAGCAGGTTCATCTGCTGGGCTTCGGCATCCTCCTCTCCCTGCATGCGGGATTCCGTGTCGTCGCGGATGAGCAGCAGGTATTCCGCGCCCTCTGCCACGGGGCTCATGAAGAAGTTGTAGTGGCGGGGTTCCGGGTAGTTGACCTGCAGGTCTCGCGAGATGGCAATGCCGCTGTTGTGCAGCTCCTCCCAGCGGCAGGTGTTGCCCACCAGCGTCTCGAAAGGCACGCTGAGCAGCTCGTGGGGTGACCGGGCGTATATTTTGGCGGCGGCGCGGTTGGCAAGCCGCGCGTGCCCCTCCGCATCAAAGAGGATGAGCCCGTCGCGCAGGGCGTCGAACACATCCTGGAGCAGCCCCTTGTCTGCCGCCATGCGCAGGAAGATGCCGCGCAGCTCATCTGTGCCCAGGCTGTCCAGGCGGGAGACAATCTTGTCCAGCGTATCCTTTTTCATGGCGTGTCAGAATGAAATCTCCAAGGTGTTGAAGCGCGCGGGCAGGGTAAGGTGGAGGATATGGGTGTCCCCGTCCACGTTGCAGGGCAGCTCTTCGCCATCTACCGTGGCGCGCGGGGCGGCGTTGTGCGGCAGGCCGTGCAGGGCGAAGGCGAATTCCGTGCGCCCGTTGTCGAACCCGCCGCTGCGTTCCGCGGAGAGCCGCAGGCTGCGGGCGTCTGCATGGTAGCGGAACTCGTGCAGCAGGTAGGCGCCGAAGCGCTCCGCATCCGGCCCGTCCCCGGCATCCTCGTAGAGGCTACTGGTTTCATCCGTGTCTGCGGCCCACCACAAATCAAGCGTGCAGGGGGGCACGGGGAGCTCCCCCACGTACTGCTGCACGGGCCAGCGCGGGATGATGCAGCCGCCCTTTACCAACACGGGAATGTGCTTGCGCACCACGGGGGTGATGAATTCCGCGTTGCTCACGGGCACGCGGTTGTCCGTGTGGTAGCTGTACCAGGTGCCAGGCGGCACAAAGAGCTTCTGCTCCGCCTGGCCCTTGTAGTGCACGGGGATGACGTAGAGTGCGTTTCCGAGGAAGAATTCGGTGCTGCGCCAGTACATGTCCGCGTTGGTGTGGAGCATGAGGGCAAGGGAGCGGATAACGGGCGTGCCTGTGGTGTGGTAGCGGTGGAACTGGGTGTAGATGTAGGGAAGCAGGCGGTAGCGTTCCTCGATGGCGGCACGCACCAGGGATTCCACCTCCTCGCCGAAGCACCAGGGTTCCTGCCCGCCGAATTCCCCGTTGTTGTGGTTGCGGAAGAAGATGTGGTAGGCTGCCATCTGCATCCAGCGGCAGAAGAGCTCCGGTGTGGGGCGGCCCAGGAACCCGCCCGTGTCTGCCCCGCAGAAGGAGATACCGCTCGCAGAGAGCCGCTGCACCATGAGGTTGGCCATCTGCAGGTTCTCCCAGTCGGCATCGTTGTCACCCGTCCACGTGGCGGCCCAGCGCTGCAGCCCGGCAAACCCGGAGCGGGAGAGAACGAAGGGGCGGCGCTCCGGCGCGGCCTGCTCCATGCCCTGCCGCGTGGCCCGCGCCATGCACTGGCCGTACACGTTGTGCGCCTTCAGGTGGGAGCAGGAGAAGC
This sequence comes from Akkermansia sp., assembly GCA_045641125.1. Classification (GTDB taxonomy): domain Bacteria; phylum Verrucomicrobiota; class Verrucomicrobiia; order Verrucomicrobiales; family Akkermansiaceae; genus Akkermansia. Next base: position 12,661 of record JAZUGI010000072.1, on the reverse strand, counting down.
CGTCGAACGCGTGGCGCGTGTCGTCCGGGAAGGTCTTGTCCGGGAACATCACGGGCTCGTTCATATCCACCCAGATGCCGCGCACGCCGTATTCCGCCACCTGGCGGTGAAAGAGGTCCGCCCACCAGCTGCGGGTATCCGCAGAGGTGAAATCCGGGAAGTTGCATTCCCCCGGCCACGCGGTGCCGTGCAGCAGCGCGCCATCGTGCCGGCGGCAGAAGACATTGCGCTCAAACCCGCTTTTCCAGACGTAGTTGTTGGGGTTGATCTTGATGCCGGGATCCACGATGCAGACCACCTTGAACCCGTTTTCGCCGAGGCTGCGTATCATGCCCGGCGGATCCGGGAAACGGGTGCGGTCCCAAGTGAGGGCCTGGTAGCTCTTCATGTGGTGGATATCCAGGTGGATGGCATCGCACGGGATGCGGCGCTTGCGGAGTTCCGCGGCCAGGGCGGTCACCGCCTGTTCCGGGTAGTAGCTCCACTTGCTCTGGTGGTAGCCCAGGGCCCAGAGCGGCGGCATGGGGGGCAGCCCGGTGAGCCGCGTGTACATGCCCACGGTGTCCAGCGCCGTGGCCCCCAGAATGAAGTAGTAGTCCATCACCCCGCCGTCTGCTCCGAACAGCAGGCGGTCTGCGCGCTCCTTGCCGAAATCGAAGTAGGAGCGCATGGTGTTGTCGAAAAAGATGCCGTACTGTGTGCCCTCGTTGAGGCACAGGAAGAAGGGAATGCTCTTGTAGAGCGGGTCGCTCTGCGGGGTGAACTTGTAGTGGTCCGCCCCCCACATCTCCAAGCGCCGCCCGCGCAGGTTGAGCTTGCCGGGCTTGTCTCCCAGGGCCAGGAAATGCGCCTTCCGGGGCATCTGCTTTTGCACCCACACAAAATCGTCTCCCGTACGCTCGTTGGGGCGGTGGCCGAACCCGTCCGCATCCGCGCAGAGGCATGTGCCCTGCGCATCGTAGAACTCCAGCCCGCCGTCCTCCTTGCGGATGTGCAGGGAGAGCCGCGGCGTGCAGATTTGAAGGTGGTCCCTGCAGTCCTGCGCCTGCAGCTCCGGCGGGGCGGGGCGGTATTCCGGGGCCACGCCGTAGCTGGGGATGTCTTCAAAGACGGGGCTGTTCACGTAGCGGCAGCGCACCAGCCCATCCTCCAGGAAGGAAAGGCGCAGCTTGCAGTGGGAAAGCACTACCTCCAGCGTGTGCCGAGAGACCCACACCGTGCGCTCCAGCTTTTGTTTGCCCATGGTGTCCAAGGCGGTGATTCAGGGGGAGACGCGGCAGGAATCCTAACCCGGGGGCCACTGCATGGAACGGCCGCCGATGATGTGGATATGCAGGTGCGGCACGGTCTGGCCGCCGTCTTCCCCGGTGTTGAGCACCGTGCGGAAGCCGCTCTCCGCGATTCCCTGCGCGCGTGCAATATCGCCCACCTTCAGCATCAGGTGGGCGAGCAGCGCCGCATCCTCCGCCGTGGCACTGGCAATGTCGCGCAGCGGTTTGCGCGGCACCAGAAGGATATGCACGGGCGCGCTCGGCGAAATATCACGGAACGCCACGCAGTGCTCGTCCTCGTACACCATGTCGGATGGTATCTCCTTGTCTGCTATTTTCTGGAACAGAGTCTTTTCCATAGCGGTGTAAAGACTATCACAAATCACGCCCTCATGCAACAAAAAAGCCCTGAAAGGCACTACCCGCCCGCAAGTGCGCGGTGCCCCAAATTCCTTGGGGCACTTGTGCATGCAATGTGCGCGGAAGGAGGCTCAATCCGCCAGCTCCATCAGGATGCTGCTCTGCACATACTTCTCCAGCTCCTTCTTGTTGGCGGGATCCTGAATGTATTCCATAATCTGCTGGTCGTTGAACTCCGGATGGTCCGCGCGGATGTTCTCTATCATGGTTTCAGTGGATTCCTTGGCCAGGTGCACGCCAAATGCGCCCACGGCGGTCCAGAGGAGGAAAATGACGATTCCCACCCAGCTCAGCACGCGACCGGCGCTGCCTTTGGGGTACTTGCAAAGGCCGATGATGGAGAGGATGAGCCCGATGATGTAGCAGAAGATGGAGCCGACAACAGCGAGGATGCCCAGAGCGTTGGACATGGGCTGCTGCTCTGCTTGCTGCGGGATGGGCGGGAGGTTTTCTTCAGACATGGTAGTGTGGATGGTTGCTTTGTTCCGTGGGGCGCATTCTAGCACGCCCGCCAAGGCTCTGCAAGCTCAAAAGAATTGGCAAACACGCCGCCCTACATGTCTTTCAATGATTGGTTGCTTTTATACAATGCGTTGATAGGTAATCATATGGAAATTCTGCAAATTCCCGGGATATGCGTTCGGGGGGCGTCACCCCCCTTTCTCACCATATCACAGGTTTCCCAAAACCGTTGGGGCACATGTGCTACACGCCCTGGCGGTCATAGAGCTCCTTGTAGAGGGGGCAGGTGGCGTAGAGCTGCTCGTGCGTGCCGTCTGCGATGATGCGGCCGTGGTCGAACACCAGGATGCGGTGGGCGTGGCGGATGGTGCTGAAGCGGTGGGCCACAATGAGCGTGGTGCGCCCTTGCGCCAGACGCTCCAGAGAGCTTTGGATATCCCGCTCGCTCTCCGCATCCAGGGAGGCGGTTGCCTCGTCCAGAATGAGGATGGGGGCATCCTTCACAAAGGTGCGGGCAATGGCCACGCGCTGGCGCTGGCCGCCGGAGAGCCCCGTGCCGCCCTGGCCCAGGGCGGTGTCCAGTCCGGCGCTTTGCATGCCGAGGAAGGAGGAGACGGCGGCGGCATCCGCAGCGTCCCGTATTTCCTGCTCCGTGGCACCGGGCTTGCCGAGGCCGATGTTCTCACGGATGGAGCCGGAGAAGAGCAGGGCCTGCTGGCCCACATAGGAGAGCTGCTCGCGCAGGTCGTGGGTGCGGAGCTCTTTCACGTTGATGCCGTCTATCTCCACGGCACCCTGCGTGGCATCGTAGAAGCGGGGGATGAGGTTGGCGAAGGTGGTCTTGCCGGCACCGCTCGGGCCCACCAGGCCCACAATCTGGCCCGGGGGAATCACGAGGTCGATATCCCGCAGGGCGGTGTGCTGCTCATCATAGGCAAAGGTGACATGGCGGAATGCAATCTCTCCGCGCACGCGCTCTGGCAGCTCGCGCGGATTCTCCGGCTCCGGCATGTCGTTGGGTTCCAGCAGGATTTCGGAAAGGCGCTGCAGGGAGCCCTGCGCCTCGTTGAAGCGGTTGAATGCGTTGCCTGCGCGCTTCAGGCCGTCGAACGCAAAGAACAGCGCACCTGCCATCGCCATGAAGTCGTCCAGCTTCATCTCGCACAGGCGGCCGCGCACCATGAGCACCGCCAGGGCAATGGCCGTGACAATCTCCATGACGGGCACGAGGGCTTTCTGGTACTTGATGAGCTTGACGTATTGGGTGCAGTAGCGGTTGGAAACGTCACGGAAGCCGGCAATTTCGCGTTCCTCCATGGCGTAGGCGCGCACCTCTCGCTGTGTTTCCAGGTTCTGCTGCATGGCGGAGTTGAGTTCGCCGAGCCCCTGCTGGGCAAGCAGAGCCTTGCGGGTGATGCGCTTGCCGAAGGTGATGATGGGCCAGGCCGCCAGCGCAATGAAGATGATGTTGACGAAGAAGAGCCAGCCGTTGCCGGTCATGACCAGCAGGGTGATGAAGGCCGAGATGCCGCAGAGGGCGGTGATGGGCTGCTTCACCAAATCGTTCGCCACGTTGGAGAGAATCATCTGCACGTTCTGCGTGTCTGCCACAATGCGGCTGAGCACATCTCCCTTGCGGCGCTTCTCCATGAAGGCGACGGGTAGCTCCTGCACGCGGCGGAACACGCTCATGCGCAGCGTTTCCAGAATGCGCAGGCCAAGCAGGTTCACCAGCACCGCGTTTGCCCACAGCGCAAAGCCGCGGATCATGAACATGATCGGCAGGGACGCGCAGGCCCACCACAGCAGCGTGCTGTGGTCCAGTTCGCCCAGGGAGGGAATGCGCTGCACGATTTCCGGCGTGGTCCCGGTATCGCTGTTGAACACCAGCGGGAACACGTATTTCACCATCATGGGCACGCCCAGGCCGCTGGCGGATGCCGCGATGATACCCGTGAGGAACACCACCCCCAGCAGCAGCAGGTGCGGCACCAGGAATTCCCTCACAAAGTACATGTAGCGTTTCAGCATGCGCACTCCTTTCCTTCTTTGGCCTGCCGCACCTGCTCATCGTACAGGTGGCGGTAGAGCATGCAGTCGTTGTAGAGGCTCTCATGCGTGCCGTCCGCCACAATGCGGCCCTGCTCGAACACGAGAATGCGCTGCGCCATGCGGATGGTGCTGAAGCGGTGGGCGATGATGAAGGTGGTGTGCCCCTTGGCCAGTTCCTCCAGCGATTGCTGGATGGCCGCCTCGCTCTTCATGTCCAGCGCGGAGGTGGCCTCGTCCAGTATCAGGATGGGGGCGTTTTTCAGGAAGGCGCGTGCAATGGAGACGCGCTGGCGCTGGCCGCCGGAAAGCCCTGCGCCGCCTTCTTCCAGCATGCGGTCGTACCCGGCGGGGTCCTGCAGGGCAAACTCGTCCACCCGTGCACGCTCTGCGGCGCGCTCCACCTCATCGGCGGATGCATTCGGGCTGCCTACCCGGATGTTATCCCGAATGGTGCCGCGGAAGAGCGCGGCAAACTGGGAGACGAGGGCGATGGCCCCCGTGCGTTCGGCTCGGGTGAGACGGCGCACGTCCACGCCGTCAATCTCCACGCTGCCGCTATTTACATCATAGAAGCGGCAGACGAGGTTGATGAAGGTGGTTTTGCCGGAGCCGCTGGGGCCCACCAGGGCCACCACCTGCCCGGCGGGAACGCTCACGGTGATATCACGCAGCACGGGGGTGTCCTCCACATAGCTGAAATTCACGCCGCGGAAATCAACTGCCCCGGGGGTGGGGTGCGGCAGGGAAAGGGGATTGTCCGGTTCCGGGGTTTCGTCCTTCGCCAGCAGGATTTGGTTGATGCCTTCAATGCCCACGCGTATCATCTGGCAGCTGTTGGCGGTGGCTCCCAGGCGTTTCACGGGATCGTAGCAGAAGTAGAACGCCGTGGCTATGGCGCTGAACTGCTCCAGCGTCAAGCCGTCGTGCGCGCCGTGGAACAGCGCGTAGGAGAGGGCGAGCGCCGTTACAATCTCCACCAGCGGGGCGAGCGCCTGCTGCCATGCCGCCACCATAATGAGGATGCGGTTGAAGTGCCGGATGGCCTCACGCAGCATCTTCTCGCGCAGGTGCTCCAGGTTGAACGCGCGCACCTCCCGCTGCGCGGAGAGGGTTTCCTCCACAATGGAGGTAATCACGTTCATGCCCACCAAGGCCTTGCGCACGTGTTTCACGAGCTTCTTGCCTACAAAGTGGATGAGCGGGATGCAGGCGGCGGAGATGATGAGGTTGCCCAGCAGCATGGCCCCGGCATGGCTGGTGAGCGCCACATACACCAGGTACGCCGCTGCCGCCACCAGGGTGAGCGGCTGCAGCACCAGATCGTTCAGTACCGCAATCATGCCCTGCTGCACGTTCTGCGTGTACTGGATGACTGTTGTCATGATATCACCGCGGCTGCGGCGGTCATGGAAGGAGAAGGAAAGCCATTGCAGACGGGCAAACAAATCCGTGCGCATATCCGAGAGCGCCATCATGCCGCCCTTGGTCAGCAGGTAGGTGTTTAGGTATGTGGATATGCCGCGCACCGCCATAATGAGCGGGATGAACAGCGCCGCCCCCCACAGCAGGGCCATGTCCATGTGTTCCGGCGCTATGTGGCGGCTCAGCCACTCTTGCAACACTGCCGGCGGGGGCTCCTTGCCAAAGACCACAGGCAGCACTTTTTGGATGATGACCGGCAGACCGAATCCGGATGCCATGGCGGCAAACACGCCCGCCACCACTCCGCCCGCCACACAGCGGCGCACGCGGGGAGAGGAGAAAACATAGTGCCTGACGACCGGCGCCAGCACGGACATCAGCGTGCCCTTGTTCTGTTTGGAATCCGCCAACGCCGCAATTATAACAGATGGCAGCGGCGGTAGCAACTCCATATTCCCGCTAGCGGGTCTCATGCGTTATGTATTGTCTGCGTATCTCACCCCCCGTTTGTTCTTGACCCGCACGCGCGAATTCGGTATGCTTGCACGCAGTGGACGGCTCCAGTCTCCCATTCATTTCTGCAAATGCTGCTTTCTGTCGTCATTCCCGTGTACAACGCCTTGCCCTACCTGGGCAAGTGTGTGAAGAGCGTGTGTGCTGCTCCGGTTGACGATATGGAAATTATTTGCGTGGATGACGGCTCCACGGATGGTTCCGCCGCCCTGCTGGACGAGTTGGCGGCGGCGGAGCCGCGTGTGAGGGTGGTACACCGTGCCAACGGCGGTGTTTCCTCCGCGCGCAACACGGGATTGGCAGAGGTGCGCGGCGAGTATGTTTCCTTTGTGGATGCAGACGACACGCTGGAGGCGGATTTCCTGCCGCAGCTGTTGGAAGCCGCCCGGCAGCATCCGCAGGCGGACTGCATCATCGGCGGGTTCCGCGTGTCCGGCGGCGCGGCGGTGGAAAACTGCCCGGTCTGCAGGGAGACCATGGTGGCGGATGCCGCCGTGCGTGATTTGCGGCTTACGCTGCGCGTGTGGGGGCGCTTGTACCGCGCGGGGCTCATCCGCACCCACGGCATATCCTTCGCAGAAGATGTGCATTTCGGGGAAGACACGCTGTTCAACTACATGCTCTTTCCGCTGTGCCGCCAAATTGTATTGTGTCCCACCATCGGCTACACATACCAGACGCGGGGAGATTCCCTTTCTGCAAGCGTCCAAGAACACGTGGCGGAGATGGCGGATGCCACGCTGCATTTGGCAGAGTTCATGCGCGCCCATCCGCAGGCCAACGGCGGCGCAGCCTGCGTAGCCGGCTATGCCGTGCACGCCCTGCGCCGCATCCGATCCTTGGCACCGCACGCCGCCCAGAGGGCATGCGCTGCAAAGGTGCGCGCAGCCCTGCAGCTTGCGGGATATGGCTCCGATTCTCCTTTCCCCGGCATTTCCTCCCGCAACGCCCGCATGCTCAGGAAAATTCTCGGTGGTGGCACCGCCCTGGGGGCTGGCTACCACTGGAAACGCCTGTCGCGCATGTTCAAACGATACCTGCCTCTTCACCAGTCATGAATAACCAGCCCCTGGTCACTGTTGTCACTGTCATCCGCAACCTGCTGCAAGGCGGCAGGGTGGAGGGGTTCCGCCAATGCGTGGAGTCCGTTCAGAACCAGGACTACCCCGCTATCGAGCACCTGCTGGTGGACGGCGCATCCGACGATGGTACCCTAGAGCTGCTGCGCGAGTATGAGAGCAAGCGCGGTATCCGTGTCGTTTCCGAACCGGATTCTGGGATTTACGATGCCATGAACAAGGGGTGGCGCGCCGCGCGCGGCAAGTATGTCGCTTTCCTGAATTCCGACGACTACTGGCACGATCCGCACGGCGTGGCCTGCTCCGTGGAGTGGCTGGAGCGCGTGCAGGCGGATTTCTCATACGCCCCCTGCCACTATATCCAAGACGACGGGACGGATGCCGGTGTTTCCATGCCGGAGCTCGGCAGCGTGTGCTCCGTGATGCCGTTCTGCCACCAAACCATGCTTGCGCGCGTGGATGCCATCCGCGCGGCGGGGGGATTTGATGACAAGGCGCTGCGCATCACAGCGGATTACGACCTGCTGCTCAGGCTACTGGTGCGCGGGGCAAAGCCCGTGTACGTGCCACTGTGTTTCACCACCTTCCGCCGTGGCGGTACTTGTGCCATGCGCCCGGACGACACGGCGGCGGAGTTCCGCAAATCGCGCGAGCGCCAGCTGCAGAGCCTCTGCCCTTCGCCAATTATGGATAGCCTGGAGGCCGGCTACATGCCCTCTGAACTCTTCCGCATCCTCACCGGCATTCTGCACCCGGCGGCCATGATGTGCGTGGCGGATGCATATGGACGCGAGAACGCGCACGGAGTGCGCCCGCTGCTCAACAGGGAGCACCGCGTGGTGCAGGTGAACCGGCCGAACGACTCCAGGCAGATGGATTGCGGTTGGAACTATTCCTCCATCTTCGGGCTTCCCGTGATGCGTACCTGCAACATGGAATCCGGCATGCGCCTGTACATGCTCTTCGGCTGCGTGCCCGTTCTGGGCGTGCGCATGGAACTCGAACGCCGGCGGACCCGCTGGAGCCTGTTCGGCGTGTTGCCCATGCTGGATGTGGAACACCGCAATTCCGGCACCACCAAATGGAAGATTTTCGGCCTGCTTGTCTGGCGGCGCTACCCCAAGCGCCGATAACTTTTTCAACTTTGCATCTATGAATCCTTCAGAATCCACCCCCCTGGTCACGGTTGTCACCGTCACCTACCAACTGGTCAAGAACAACCGCGTTTCCTTTTTCAGAACCTGCGTGGAATCGGTTCGGGCCCAGTCATACCCCGCCATTGAGCATTTGGTCATCGACGGTGGTTCGGACGATGGCACCGTGGAGATTCTCCGCGAATACGAGCAACAGGGGGCTATCATCTGTATCTCCGAGCCGGACAAGGGTATCTACGATGCCATGAACAAGGGCATCCGCCTGGCACGCGGCAAGTATCTCGCCTTCCTGAACTCGGACGACTACTGGCACGGCAAGGATGGTGTGGCGCAGAGCGTGGAAATGCTGGAACGAGCACAGGCGGATTTCTCATACGCCATCCGCACCTGCGTGAGCCTGGAGGGAGAGCCCCTGCGCGCGGAGTATCCTCAGATAGGCTCCTTCCCGTACACCATGCCCTTCTGCCACCAAACCATGTTCACACGTACGGAACTGCTGCGCCAGGTGGGAGGATTCCGTTTCCCCAAGTACCGCAGCGCTGCTGATTACGATCTGGTGGTGCGCCTGCTTCTGGGCGGGGCCAAGCCCGTGTACGTGCCCCGCAATTTCACCAGCTTCCGCTTGGGGGGATTTTCCTCGGACACAGATGGGGGAGGGGATATCAGCCGTCAGGAGGTGGAAATGGTTGTGCGGGAACATTTCGGCCCGTACATGGAGGATTCCAGCGACCTCAAGTGGATATGGGAAATGTTTCCCCCAGTGCCAGTGGAGGTGCTGCGCGCTATTGAGCCGCTGGTGCATCCCACGGTGGCCATCCAATTCCACGGATATTCGTTGGGGCCTTGGCCTGATTTCAGGAGCATTCGTTCGGGGCGCCCTTCCATTGAGCCGCAATGGGGTATGTTCGTCCCGGAATTCGATTCCAGTGTGAGCACCGGTTTTTTGTTTTGCCCGCATGTTCGTACTTGGAAGCTCTTCGGTATTCTGCCGCTGTTGAGCGTGAAAAGCAAGGCGGGCAGCACGCGCGTGTTCCTCTTCGGTTTGCCGTTCCTGTATTTGATGAAGATTCTGACGCGCCAGAACAAGCGCACCTTTTACTTGTTCGATTTCCTGCCGGTGCTGCAAATCCGCACCAAATACAGATAGTGCTTATTCCGGGAGCTGCAGCATGAGCGCATCCCACTGCGCTTTGGCGGCCAGGATGTCCTCTTTCTTCACGGATGAGGAAAGCTCCCAGGTGAGCGGCATGGAGCGCCGGAAATAGCGCGGCAGCAGGTTGCGGAAATCCACATCTCCACCGAAGAAGGGAGCGCGGTGGTCGCGCGCGGGCCACTGCACATCGTTCACATGTGAGCCGTAAATGTACGGCTGCAGTTTTTGCAGGTACTGGGCGTGGTTCAGGAGAAGCAGGTTGTGCTTGCGCTGAATGTGGCCGAAATCATGCCAGTACATCACATGCGGGTTGTCTTTGAACTCCTCCATGAGCAGCGGCATTTCCGTTTCTCCCGGCACCTGCTCAAAATTGCTGCGTCCCTCCACGCCTAGCACCAGATTGTATTTGGCGGCCTTCTCCGCCAGCTGGTGCAGGGCCTCACGCGCGCGCTCGAAGTACAGCGGCGCCAGCTTGGCACGCTTGCGCACCAGCTCTCCCTTGAACTGCGCGTACTCCCTGGTGCCCAATTGGCCGTGCCGTGCCATGCGCTCCAAAGGCCGCGTGGCCTTGCTGCGCCTCATCAGGTCAATGGACCCCATGTGCAGCACCACGTATTTGGCTTCCAGGCGCGCAGCCACCAAAAGTGTTTCCATGGTGAGGCGCAGGGCGCGTTCCCGCCGTTCCGGGCGGTAGGAGGTGAATTGGTAGGCGTCCGGGGCGTCTCCCGGCACATCGATGGGAGCCGGGCAGAAGTTGTGCACGCCTTGCACCGTGATGCGCTTCTCCTCCACGGCTTTGATGATGCCGGGCATCATGGAGAGGGGAAGTCCGTGCGAGGCTTCGATTCTCTCGAATCCCAGCTCGCGGATTTCATCGCACATGGCTCCGCCGTCCTTGTGGCGGGAGCTGTTCCAGCATGTGGAGAAGACGTTCACGGAAGGGAAAGAAAGGGAAGGGGATTCAGTTCAGCGTGCGCTCCACCATGGCGTACGCGTTGTGGTTGTGGATGGACTCGAAGTTTTCCGCCTCCACGCGGTACCAGCTGAACACGTTTGCGCGCTCTGTGGCAACTGCCACGTTGCGCACCAGGTCTTCCACAAACACGGGGTTTGCGTAGGCGTGGTCCGTCACATACTTTTCATCCGGCCTCTTGAGCAGGCTGTACAGTTGGCAGCTCGCGCAGTTCTCGATGAGGTCGATGAGGTCCTCAATCCACACGGGCTCGCCGGAGAAGCGCACGGAGTAGGTTACAATGCCGCGTTGGTTGTGCGCGCCGTGCTCGCTCATGGCCTTGGAGCACGGGCAGAGCGTAGTGACGGGCACCTTGATGGTGAGCGTGAAGGTGTTGCCGCCGGCGCGGTCTGCATCGATGACGAAACGCACATCATAGTCCATGATGCCCGGCATGCCGGATACGGGCGCCTTCTTGGTGCGGAAGTAGGGAAAGTCTATCTCCACGCGCGCACGCTGGGCGGAGAGCTTGGTGAGCAGGCGGTTCGGCAGGCGGATGGCCGTGCGTACGTCCAGGTAGCGCTTGTGCTCGTGCAGCGCTTCCACAAAGCGGCTCATGTGCGTACCCTTGTACTTTTCCGGCAGGTCCACCATGAGCGCCACATGCGCCACGGTGGACTGCGTGCGGTTCTCCTTGTCGCTCACCACAATGGGGAAGCGGATGTCCCGCACGCCCACGCGGTCGATGGAGACCTGGCGGTTGTCCGGTTCGTTCTGGGTGTCCTTGAGCTCCTTCATGTCTGCTGGCTGCTGGTTGCGGTTTCAGATAAAAAAGCGGCGGAGCTTGTGCGCCTGGGCATACAAGCTCCGCCTTTTGCTATAGTCAACTGCAGTTATGGTTGCGCGTATGACAAGCCCTGACGCTGTTTGGTTCAGGGCAGCAGGTTCACGGCACGGGCGCGGCGGATTTCGCGCGTGATCCGGCGGTGCATCTTGGCGGAAACGCCAGTGACGCGGCGGGGCAGGATCTTGCCCGTCTCAGAGGTGAACTTGGAGAGGAATTCGGGGTTGCACATGTCCACGGAACCCGCAGGAATGTCGATGCGGCGGTGCGGCATGGACTTGTTGCAGGTGCGGAAACGGATACGGCGCTCGACGCTCTTGAATTCGGTCATCATGGTGTGAAATATCAGGTATGAAGGTTAGCGCATTTCGCGGTGAAGCGTGCGACGCTTCAGGAAAGGATTGAACTTGATTTTCTCCAGACGTCCGGGCGTGCGCTGGCTCTTCTTGTTGCGGGTGGTGACGTAGCGGGAAGGGGTCTTGCCTTCCGCCTTGGCCTCCGTGCATTCGAGGATGATGATGTCTCTAGGCATAAATAACGAATTGTTGACTTGCGGGCGCCTATTCTACACAATTATTCGTCGTCGTCAAGAGAAATTGCATTTTCCATGACATTTTCCAAGTTGGAGAAGCCGATGGAGTCCTGGTTCTTGGCCTTGAAATTGGCGTAGGAGCCGTATTTCTTTTCGTATTCCTCCTGGCAGCGGACGGTGAGGCGGCAGTACGGGCGTGCCTGCAGGCGCTTCTTGGGGATGGGTTCCAGGGAGACCTCGCAAATGCCGTACACGCCGCGGCGGATGCGTTCCAAGGCGGCATCGATTTCAAAGAGCTGTTCGCGGTCCTTGTCGAGCAGGCGGATGGTCAGCTCGCGCACTTCGGCCTCGCTGCCGGCGTCACCGATATGCTGGCCGGAGGCGGAGGATACGTTGGAGTTGCCGCTGCGCAGGTGGTCGCGCGTCACGTCCTTCATGTTGGGCAGGATATGATCGCGCATCTTGAGCAGTTGCTCTTTCTGGGCAGACAAAAAAGAAGGCCACTCAGGATCAGCCTTGAGCTCGGCCAGGGTGGCGCGAAGCTTTTTTGCGCGGAGTTTTTCATCCTCCGACAGCTGATCTCTGAGGGCCTTGTCTCCTTTAGCTTTAGAATTCATCGTCTTGGCGTCGCCCGAAGCGTTATCGGGCGCGCCGGGCGTTATATCAGTTATTTTTTTTTTGCAGGAGCCTTCTTTGCGGGAGCAGGCTTGGTGGCGGGAGCGGCCTTCTTCGCGGGGGCCGGCTTCTTCGCGGGAGCGGGCTTCTTCGCGGGAGCGGGCTTCTTCGCGGGAGCGGGCTTCTTCGCGG
>JAZUGI010000071.1:0-5989 GCA_045641125.1 Akkermansia sp. | reverse complement strand
ACGGAAGGCATCCGGGCCGTGGGTTTCCGCATGGCCTATACGGAAACCCACGCCGGCGCAAGGTATCATACCTTGAACGCCTCCCTTTTACCACAGCGGATTAATAGAGCCACGGGTGTAAACCCGTGGGATAACGAGCGTACAAGTGTCTCCGCCGGGGAACCCCGCCTCGTCGCGCCTCAGCGTCACGAACGGCGGGGTGGCTCCGCTATCCGGTTGCAAGTCTCGGAACCACCAAGATGCGCCTTGCGTATCATCTCCCCCACCACCCGAATTCATAGGTTCCCAAAATTCTTTGGGACACACACATGCATATTGCGACATTCCGCGAATCCCGCCTTGCAAAATGGGCGGTGGCGGCTATAATGGTGCGCACGCATGAAATACACCACACAAAGCACCTGTTTCTCCCTGCTCGCGGTGCTTTGTCTTCCCTTGGCGGCGGATGATGCGCCCGCCGCCGCAGAGCCGCCTGCAGAGCCCGTTGCAGAGGAGCAGGTGGAGGATGTGGTGGATGCCTCCGCCATTTCCGATGAGGTGGTGCTGGATGCGGAAGAGGTGCAGCCGGGAGCACCCCCGCTTTCCCCGGAGCGCCGGGAGGAGATGGAGAACACCTGCCGGGATTTCCTGAAGGCCTCCAGCGATATGTGGTACCTGCTGGCCAATGTTCGCTCCAAGAAGGACGCGGATGCCGCAGCCGACCGCGTGACCGAGCTGGTGACGAAGATTTACGAGCTGGATGAGAAGCTGAGTGCCTTTACCATGGTGGCCACGGATGCCGCCTGCGCCGGCATGCTGGATTCCATGCAGGTGCGCATTCTGGATTCGCTGGAAACGGTGAACGAGGAGTTCCTCTCCCTGCGCCGCATCCGCTGCTACGGGTCGAAGAACCTGGTGCGCGCCTTCCGCCTGGCCGCCAAGGTGGGGCTTTTTGCGGAGGGGGATGTGGATGAGCTCACCATGCTGCCGGAACCCTATACCGCAGAGGCCGCCGCCACCGAGCTGCAGCGCCTGCAGAAGCTGATTGCGCCGGACCAGGAAATCCACCTGCTGCTTGTCACGGTGATGGACAGCCGCTCCGCCAACACGGCGCTGCCGCGCCTGGCACGGTTGGATGAAACCCTGCGCGGCCTGGAGCCCAAGCTGCCGCGCGGCGTGTTCGCCGATGAGAACTCGTCGGATGTCCGCGGGGTGACGGAGCCGCTTGTGGGCGCCCTCTGGAACATCCGCAACGAGCTGGTGCGCATTGCCGGCCTGCCGGGTTACGCCGGGGAGCAGTTTGATGACTTCTCCGACCAGCTCGACAAGGTGTTCGATACCCTGCAGGCCACCCACAGCGTGTGGTTCGAGGACGTGTTCGATGCCTCTTTCCGCACGGATCTGGATGATGCTTTCCACGACAACTTGAAATCACAAACCCACTGAAAACGCCTATGCCCGCATCTGATTACCTTGTCACCATCGGATTGGAAGTGCACTGCCAAATCAAGACGCAGACCAAGATGTTCTGCTCTTGCAAGGCTGGGTTCGGCTATGAGCCCAACACGAACGTGTGCCCCACCTGCCTGGGCATGCCCGGCGCGCTGCCCGTGCTCAACGAGTACGCCATTGAGCGCACAGTGCTCACCGGCATGATGCTGGGTTGCTCCACCCCGCCCGTTTCCAAGTGGGACCGCAAGAACTATTTCTACGCGGACATGCCCAAGAACTACCAGACCAGCGAGCTGGACCTGCCGCTCTGCATCGGCGGTGAGGTGCCGCTGTACGCCTGGGCTTTCCCGGCGGATGCCAAGGTGCCCGCCGCAGAGGGCTCCGTGGTGCGCCGCGTGAAGCTGGACCACATTCACCTGGAGGAGGACGCCGCCAAGCTCACCCACTACAACGGGTATTCCCTGGTGGACTACAACCGCGGCGGCACCCCGCTCATGGAGATTGTCTCCGCCCCGGACCTCACCAGCCCGGATGAGACCTACGCCTACCTCAAGAGCCTGCAGCAGATCCTCATCTGCGGCGGCATTTCTGATGCCGACATGGAGAAGGGCCAGATGCGCTGCGATGTGAACGTATCCCTGCGCCCCAAGGGCCAGAAGGAGCTCGGCGCCAAGATTGAGATGAAGAACATCAACTCCATGTCCGCCGCCCGCCGCGCCCTCATCTATGAGATTGCCCGCCAGGCGGAGGAGCTGGATATGGGTATCCCCCAGGTGCAATCCACCCGCCGTTGGGACGACGCCCTGGGTGAGAGCATTGTGATGCGCACCAAGGAAAACGCGCACGACTACCGCTACCACACCTGCCCGGATCTCATCCCCGTGCACACCGCGCCCATTGTGGAGAAGGTGCAGGGGGAGCTGCCGGAGCTGCCGGATGCCCTGCACACGCGCCTGCAGGAGCAGTACGGCCTGCCGCAGGCGGATGCCTCCACCCTGGTGGGGGATTTGCCGCTCTGCCGCTATTTCGAGCAGGCCGCGGAGAAATCCACCGCCCCGCGCAAGGTGGCCAACTGGGTTATCAACAACCTTACCGCCGCCCTCGCCAAGCGCGAGCTTGACATTGCGGACTGCCCCGTGCCGCCTGCCGCCCTCGCCGGCCTGGTGGCCATTGTGGAGGACGGCACCGTCTCCAACAACCAGGCGCGCGAGGTGCTGGAGCTCCTCTGGGACCACCCGGAAATGGATGCCGCCGCCGCCGCCGCGCAGCTCGGCTACAAGAAGGCGGATTCCAACGAGCTGGAGGCCACCGTGCAGCAGGTGCTCGCTGAAAACGCGGCGGATGTGGAGGCCCTCAAGGCCGGCAACGCCAAGATCATCAACGCTCTCACCGGAAAGGTCATGAAGGCCAGCAACCCCAAGCCCAATCCCCGCATGGTCACGGAGATTATCTCCAAGCTCCTCGGGCTGTGATGAGGGAAGCCTATCCCTGCGCCAGATAGTCCGCTGCCGGTACCACATGCACGGTGCCGCAGGGCAGCTCCACGGTTTCATTCTCCCACTCGGTGACGAGCCACGCCTCCTGAAGCCCGGTTTCCTCCATGGCGGCGCGCAGGGCGCGCAGCTCCCGCTTTCGCGTGGCGGGGGATGAGATGTCTGCGCACACTTGCACCAGGCGTTTTGCCCCATCGGGCATCACGGCCATGAAATCCACCTCGAACCCGCCCATGCTCTTGTAGTAGTACACTTGCCTGGTTTTGCGGCGCAGTTCTACGAACACGATGTTTTCCAGCATTTGGCCGCGGTTTTTGAGCACCCCGTTGGAGAGGGTCGTGGCCAGTGCATGGTCCACGCAGTACACCTTGCGCAGTTCGCGCGCCTGCCGCGCCGCAGAGGCGGTGTACACCGTAATGGTGAAGATGAAATAGGCATCCTCCAGCCATTGCAGGTATTGCGCCACGGATGCCCGCGTGATGGGGAATCCCAGGGCCTTGAGCTCTTCCCCCACCTTGCGGAAGGAGAACATGGTGCCGATGCCGTTGAGCAAGCGGTTCACAAGGTGCCGCAGGGCAAGCGGCTGGGACACGCGGTTGCGCTCAATGACATCGCGCAGCATCAGCGCGTTGCGGTACTCGTGGTGCATGAGCCTGCGCGTCTCCCCCGGCAATCCGTACACGGCGGGGAAACCGCCCTGCGCCTTGTAGTCCTCCCACGCCTTCATCTGTGCCAGCCGCCGCGCTGCTCCGCGCCCGCCGCGCTTTACCCCCGCTCGCGTCATGAATTCGCCGAAGGAGAAGGGAAAGAGCTCGCACGACAGTGACCGTCCGCGCAGTTCCGTGGCTATTTCCTCCGACAGCATGCGGGACGACGATCCGGTGATGAACACCCGGCAGTTCTCCTCCCGCCGCAAGCGCTCCACAAACAGTTCCCAGTGCGGGTACAGTTGTATCTCGTCAAAGAAAAAATACACCGTCTCCTTTTTCCTTTTTTCCGGATAGCGCCCGTAGTACGCCGTGTAGAGGGCGTCCCACCCGCCGGATTGCAGCGGCAGGAGGCGCTCATCCGCAAAGTTGATGCACACGATGTTTTCCCTCGGCACGCCGCCTTCCAGCAGTTTCAGGATGACTCCTTCCATCAGCGTGGATTTTCCGCATCGGCGCACGCCGATGCAGATGCTCACCACATCCGGCACCTCCGGAATGCGTATGTCGCGCGGGCTCTTGGGGGTAAATTCCCGTTCCAGACCCTCGTCCACTATCACTTTGGCCGTTTCCTGAAAGTTGGCGTCCATGACCCCATTTTGCAAAATACGGCTTTCTTGTCAAGCCGAAAAATGCAAAACGTGGCTTTCACAGAAAGCCACAACGGAACATAAATGGCCTGCATTGCGGGCCGTAATGTGAAAATGGCAAGGGAATCCGTGGGCATGACCCGCTGCGGGCTTGAACGCTGGCGGGGCAGGGTGCTAAAAAGGGGGCATGTCAGACGAACTTGATGTAAAGAAGGTGATGTCGTACCTCATCGGGTACCGCATCGGAGGCCAGATGCTGGGGCAGATGCTTCCCGGTGTGCAGGCGGAGGATTTGGTGGGCGAGATGCTGGGTCGCGGCCTGGTGGAGGGCCTGGCCGGAAACCCGGACCGCAGCATCATCAACGAACAGGCGGATGCCTGCCAGCAGAAATTCTTTGCGATGCTGCAGGAGCGCAGCAACGCCCGCGGCAGGGAAAATTCGGAAAAGGGCCGCAAGTACCTGGAGGAGAACGCCCGCAAGGAAGGCGTTGTCACCACGGATTCCGGCCTGCAGTATGAGGTGCTTGTGCCCGGCGGCGAGGTGAAGTACGATGCAGCCGTGCATGGCGATGCCCCCACCGCAGAGGTGATGTACAAGGGCACGCTGGTGGACGGCACGGTGTTCGACCAGTCTCGCCAGCCCGTGAAGTTCAATATCCGCCAGGTAATCCCCGGGTTCACGGAGGCGCTCAAGCTGATGCCCGTGGGTGCCAAGTGGCGCGTGACCATCCCCTCTGAGCTGGCGTACGGAGCCAACGGCCCCGGCCAGATTGGCCCCAACTCCACGCTCATCTTTGAGATGGAGCTGCTGGGTTTGGAAAAGTGAGCCGTTGGGCAAGCTTTTCCCTGAAAACGAACCGGCCCGCCTTCCAATTGGAGGGCGGGCCGCTTGTTGAAGTTTTTCTGCTTGGGTTCAGCGGGTGCGGTTCTTGGCGCTGTTCTGCTGCTGAAGGGAGGCGTACATGTTGTTGCAGTGGCGGTAGCGCTGGCGGGCGGCCAGCGTCTCGATGCTCTTACGGGAGGAACCCCACTCAATCACCTCAATCTCCACAATGCGTGTGCCCCACTGGCGCATCAGCGCGCGGGAGGGCTGGTAGATATCAATGGTGCCCGTGCCCACCAGGGCGCTGCCGTAGTCGTCCACCACGTAGACGTAGGGTTCGCCCTTGATGCGGAACTTGGTGCCCATGGGGTAGACAGACCAGTCTGCGGCGGCGCTGCGCACCTTGTCTGTGTACTGCAGCGTGGTGCCCACGGCGCTCTTGGCTCCGTAGCGCACGTGGTCGCTCTCAGAGTGCGTGTACGCGGTGGTGCGCACCATGCGGCGCGTCTGGTTGGGGTGATAGAAGGGAAGCCCGTGCTTGTCGCGGCCCAGGTTGGGCAGCTTGCGGTCCGGCAGGGAAGCCTTTGTGGGGGGCGCGGGTGCAATGAATCCGGCGC
The DNA here is from genome assembly GCA_045641125.1 of Akkermansia sp. Taxonomy (GTDB): domain Bacteria; phylum Verrucomicrobiota; class Verrucomicrobiia; order Verrucomicrobiales; family Akkermansiaceae; genus Akkermansia. The sequence continues at coordinate 328 of JAZUGI010000071.1, read as the reverse complement.
TGGGGGCATCGGCGGCTGCGGCATCTGTACCCGCAAGGGCAAACAGGGCGGCGGCGGCCAGGAGTGCGTGTCTTGTTTTGATTGTCATGATGTTTTTCTTTGGCTTTACAGGCCGCATGGAAAACATGCGTGTCGGGCAGGAGTGTACACCCCATATCCCGAATTGCAAGCCTTTTTTTGAATTCTTGTCAACTTTTCTTAACATTCGGCGGGTGGATACGCGCCATAACCTGTTAGAGTCCGGGAGGGGGGAAACGTTCAATCGGTATGACACCCGGCATCTGCGTGCAGGGCCACAATGGTGGTGATGGTGGTGTTGGGGCGGAAC
>JAZUGI010000070.1:0-2986 GCA_045641125.1 Akkermansia sp. | reverse complement strand
CATATAGCGCGCCCTTTGGGCGCGTTCCTACGTATGCCACGCCCTGCGGGGCATGCGCTGGCGCGTGTTTGAAGCATCCTTTCATATGGCGCAGCCCATTACTGTTGCAGCCATGCGAACGTGCTTTGTACCCCGCCTTGAGCGGGGTGCTTTCCTTTCTAGAGCCACGGGTGTAAACCCGTGGGATAACGTGCGTACAAGTGTCTCCGCCGGGGAACCCCGCCTCGTCGCGCCTCAGCGTGACGAACGGCGGGGCGGCTCCGCTATCCGGTTGCAAGTCTCTGAACCACCAAGATGCGCCTTGCGTATCATCTCCCCCACCACCCGAATTCATAGGTTCCCAAAATTCTTTGGGACACATGTGAAGGCAACGTGGAAGGGGTGAAAAAATGCATTGCCCTGGGCGCGGATATCGAGGGCCGGGTTCGCCTGGATGGCTCCACGCCGCTGATGACTGCCGCCCTCTGGAATGATGCGGAAATGGTGAAGCTGCTGATTCGCCGCGGCGCCGACGTTTCTGCCGTTACCGGGGGCGAGTGGTGCTTTGAGGAGGCGGACAAGGGAAAAACCGCGCCCGATATTGCCAGGGCGGCCGAAAGTGCCGACTGCGTTCAACTGCTGCAGAACTGAGGGCTGCATGCATTCCCCCGCCTCCGGTTGCCGCCGCCGGCGACATACATGGGGGCTGCACCGCGGGCGCGGGGAATAGAGGAATGCAGGTAAAAAAAGGCCCGTCCGGGTTGAACCGGGCGGGCTGAAATGCAACTCTGGGGTGGGCTCTCTTTATTCCTCTCCGGAATCCTCTGCGGATTCGTCCTTGGCATCGAATTCTTCGGATTCGGTGTCGAAGTCCTCCTCCTCGTACTTCTTGAACTTCTTGACGCGCTGGGCGGCGGGAAGCGGGGTGAGCACCATGGTGACGGTGTTTCCGGCAAGCTTGGCTGCCTGGTCCACCTGGCCCATGGTTTTCATGTCCTCCACCACCTTGGCCATCATCTCCAGGCCGAGCTCCTTGTGGGCGTTTTCACGGGCGCGGAAGCGCAGCTGGAAACGCACCTTGTGGCCGTGGTCCAGGAACTGCTCCGTGCGGGCCATTTTCACGTTGTAGTCGTTCACATCCGTGCCGACGCGGAGCTTGACCTCCTTGAGGCGGGTGGCCTTGGCCTTGTTGCCCTTCTGCAGCTTGGCCTGCATGTACTTGTACTTGCCGTAGTCGATAAGGCGGCAGACGGGGGGGTCTGCGTTGGGAGCGACCTCCACGAGGTCTAGCCCGATTTCCTTTGCCTTGGTGAGGGCGTCACGCGTTTGCATGATGCCTAGCTGCTCGCCCTTGGCCGTGATGACGCGGACGCGGGGGGCGCGGATGCGGTCGTTGACGCGGATCTGCGGTGCCTTGGAGTTGCGGTCGCGGTTGTTGCGGTTATTGTTGTTAGCCGGCTTGTTGGGTCGTGGTGGTAATGGCACGTGTAGTCGATTTGTTGTTTCTTTGTTTTTTGGCGCGCGGCGGGCGGGCTGCCCGCCGCGCGGCAAAGTTTGTATCAGCCCTGGGGGGCGGAAGGCGTTTCCTTGGTCTTGGGTTGCAGGATGGGGCGGATGCGGCGGTTGCCCACCTCGTCCTTGATGGCGGCCACAAAGTCCTCCACGGACATGGGGCCGATGTCGTCCAGGTCACGGTGGCGCACGGCCACCTTGTTCTCTTCCGCCTCACGCTGGCCGACCACGAGCATGTAGGGCACGCGGTCCATGCGGGCGTTGCGGATCTTGGCGCCGATCTTGTCCGGCGCTTCATCCAGGGTAACGCGGATGCCTTCTGCGGCCAGGCGAGCGCGGACCTGGGTGGAGAACTCCATCACCTTGTCGGAGATGGGGAGCACGCGCACCTGTTCCGGGGCAAGCCAGGTGGGGAACTTGCCGGCAAAGTGCTCGATGAGCAGGCCGGTGAAGCGCTCCATGGAGCCGAAGGGGGCGCGGTGAATCATCACGGGGTGGTGGTTCTTGTTGTCTGCGCCGGTGTACACCAGCTTGAAGCGGTACGGCAGGTTGTAGTCCACCTGCACGGTGCCCAGCTGCCAATCACGGCCGATGACATCGCGCACGATGAAGTCGATCTTGGGGCCGTAGAAGGCGGCCTCGTTCTCGGCGGCGGTGTACTCGAACCCCTCGTCGGAGAGTGCTTCGCGGAGGGCCTGTTCGGAAACCTGCCACTTGTCCACGGAGCCCACGTACTTGGGATCGGTGTAGTCCTTGTCTCGCAGGGAGAGGCGCACGCGGAAATCCTTCATCTCCAGGGTGCCGAGGATGTGCTTGACGATGCCGATGCACTGCTGCACCTCCGCCTTCACCTGATCCGGGCGGCAGAAGATGTGGGCATCATCCTGCGTGAAGCCGCGCACGCGGGTCATGCCGCCCAGCTCGCCGCTCTGCTCCCAGCGGTACACGGTGCCGAACTCCGCCAGGCGGATGGGCAGGTCGCGGTAGGAGTGCGGGTCGTTCGCGTAGATGCGGATGTGGTGCGGGCAGTTCATGGGCTTGAGCATGAACCCGCTGATGACGTGGGTGTCAAGCGAGTTGAACAGGTCCGCGCACGTGGCGTTCTCATCGCGCAGCTTCTTGAAGTCGTCCGGGTCCGGGATGGGCGGGAACTGGCTCTCCTTGTAGTGGTCCCAGTGGCCGCTGGTCATGTACAGATCCAGTTTGCCGATGTGCGGGGTGTACACCTGGGAGTAGCCGATGCGGTCCAGCTCCTCGGTGATGAAGGTTTGCAGCTCGCGGCGGATGATGGCTCCCTTGGGCTTCCACAGCACCAGGCCCTGGCCCACCATCTCGTCGATGGCGAACAGTCCCATCTCGCGCCCAAGGCGTCGGTGGTCGCGCTTGCGCGCTTCCTCCAGGCGTGCCAAGTGCTCGTCCAGCTGGGTGCGGTTGGGGAAGCAGGTGCCGTAGATGCGCTGCAGGCGCGGGCCGTTGGCGTCTCCCTGGTAGTAGG
>JAZUGI010000069.1:0-3702 GCA_045641125.1 Akkermansia sp. | reverse complement strand
GCCCGCCCCCTCCCGCGGAGAGATGCAGGCCATCGGCGCCACCACCCTCAACGAATTCCGCAAACACGTGGAGAAGGACGCCGCCTTCGAGCGCCGCTTCCAGCAGGTCCAGGTGGGAGAGCCCTCCCTGCCGGACACCATCGCCATCCTCCACGGAATCGCCCCGCGCTACGAGGAGCACCACCATGTGCACTACACCGACAAGGCCCTGGAGGCCGCCGCCAACCTCTCCAAGCGCTACATCACCGGCCGTTTCCTGCCGGACAAGGCCATCGACATCATGGACGAGGCCGGCTCCCGCCTCCGCGTGGCCCATATGACACGCCCGGAAGAGCTCAAGAGCATTGAGCAGCAGTGCGCCAAACTGGAGGAGGACAAGAAGGCCGCCGCCAAGACCCAGGACTTCGAGCGCGCCGCCAAGCTGCGCGACATGGAGGCCCAGCTGCGCCGCAAGCTCAGCTCCGGCATCGACTCCTGGAAGAAGGACATGGATACCACCGTGGCGGACGTGACGGAGGACGACATCATGGCCGTGGTCTCCAAGTGGACCGGAATCCCGCTGGCCCGCATGGAGCAGAAGGAGACGGAACGCCTGCTGCAGATGGAAAACGAGCTGAAGAGCAAGGTCATCGGCCAGGATATCGCCTGCTCCGCCATCTCCCGCGCGCTGCGCCGCAGCCGTGCAGACGTGAAGGACCCGCGCCGCCCCATCGGCTCCTTCCTCTTCATGGGGCCCACCGGCGTGGGCAAAACCTACCTGGCCCGCAACCTCGCGGAAATCATGTTCGGCACGGCAGATGCCCTCATCCAGGTGGACATGAGCGAGTACATGGAGAAATACAGCACCAGCCGCCTCATCGGCTCGCCCCCCGGCTATGTGGGGCACGACGAGGGCGGACAGCTCACCGAGAAGGTGCGCCGCCGCCCGTACGCGGTTATCCTCTTCGACGAGGTGGAGAAGGCCCACCCGGATGTGATGAACCTGCTGCTGCAGGTGCTGGAGGAGGGTGCCATGACGGATTCGCTGGGCCGCAAGGTGAGCTTCAGCAACACCATCATCATCCTCACCTCCAACGTGGGGGCCAGCCTGGGCAGCTCACGCAGCAGAATGGGCTTCGCCTCCGCTGACAACTCCGATGCCGACTACGAGGCCCTCAAGGAAAAAATCACCGAGGCCGCCAAGAAGGAATTCCGCCCGGAATTCATCAACCGCTTTGATGAGCTCATCGTCTTCCGCGTGCTGGACCGCAACGACCTGGCAGACATCGTGAAGCTGGAGGCCCAGAAGCTCATCAACCGCCTGGCGGAAAAGAAAATCGGCCTGAGCCTGGCACCGGAGGTGGTGGCCATGCTGGTGGACAAGGGATACAACCCGGAATACGGCGCGCGCCCCATGCGCCGCGCCATTGAGCGCCTGCTGGAAGACCCCATTGCGGAAGCCATCCTGCGCGGCGATCTCGCCGCCGGGCACAACTCTGTGGCCGTGCGCAACCCGGAAACCAACGCCATCGAATTCCGGGAGGTGAAGCCGGCCGCAGCCAAACCCAAGAAGCCCGCGGCAAAACCCAAGAAGCCCGCTGCCAAGGTGAAGAAGGCCCCGGCCGCCAAAAAGGAAAAAGCCCCCGCCAAAAAGGAAAAGGCTGCCAAGAAACCCGCGGCCAAGGAGAAGAAGGAACCCGCCAAGGCACCACGGAAGCCCCGCAAGAAGTAACCCGCCATGGCTGATTGGACAGACAGCTACGACCCCAACACCGCCGGCGTGCAAAAACTGTTCGCCAGGGCTTTCGTGGCCTCGTGGTCGGCCTGGAACGGCCGCGCCACGCGGCGCGAATTCTGGATCGGCGGCGGTATCCTGGGCATTCTTTCCGCCGCCCTGGCCTACGGCGGGTTCGAGCTCTGCCGCAGCATGACGGACGACGTGGACGTGCAGTTCTACGTGCTGGAGGGCCTGTGCGTGGTGTTCCTGCTGCTGCCGGGCATGGGCACGGTCTGCCGCCGCCTGCACGACACCGCGCGCAGCGGTCTCCTCATTGCCGCCGCCTTTGCCGTGGCTCTCATCTGCTTCTGCAACGAACCCACGCCGGACAAGTTCGATATCCGCTGGGCATCCATCCTCATTCCCGCAATCATCGCCTTCTTCTGCATGCTGGATTCCACCCCGGAACCCAACGCCTGGGGCCCCTCCCCCAAGTACAAGAAGGCCCTTCCCCCAACCCCGCCCGGCCGGGAGGAGGCACCCTGAACATCAAAAATACCGCTTCACGGCATCCTCGAACTGCTCCATGAAGATGTCCTTGATGGCAGAGATATTGTTGCGCTCGTAGAAGAGCAGCATGGCTTTCTTGTAGTCGAGGGAATCCACCGTGCGGTAGGAGAGCGGACAGTATCCGTGTGCCATCATTACCGCGTTGGCGGCCATACGCGCCGTGCGCTTGTTGCCATCGCTGTACGGCTGAATGTAGGATACCAGTGCCAACGTGAGCAATGCCTTGCTGAACACGCATGCCGTGCCGTTCACCAGGCGGCATGCGGCCTCCAGCTCGCTGCGTATCCGCGTGTCGCTTTCCAACGGGCGGTAGTTGGTGCCGGTTATCCCCACGCCATAGGTGCGGATGAGGTTGTCCACGCCTAGATATTTCACCAGGTGGGTGTGGATTTTCGCAATTTTCTCCATACTCAGCTCGCGAAAACTGTCGGGGTGCTGCACTATATCATCCAGCGCATCCTTGTGGTTGAGCAGCATCGTCGCCTCGTCTCGGGTTCTGCCCGCTGCGGTCTTCTGTTCCTCCAGCAGGCGTTCCGTCTCCAGCAGCGTGTACGTGTTCCCTTCAATCTGGCTGGATTTCCAGCTCAGGTCAATGCCAAAGCGCTTCATTTCCTTCTGCCGGGCATCAGGCGGCATCTCTGCCGCGCGGCGCGCGTACTGCGCCTGGAGAGAGAGCAGATGCCCCCGTTCCACCGCCGTGTACAAATCCACCTTCGGCAGTATCTCCCCAATCAGGTGCAGATTATACTCCGTGCGCACCTCGCGCTCATCCGCTTCCCGGCTGTAATACTCGTTCAAATCCACCTTCTCCAGCAGCAGGCCGGCCGCACTCAGGCGGTAGCGGGTTGCTCGCGCCTTCCCGCTCACCTCCACCTTACCCGAACTCACCAAACGCTGCAGCGCGCGCTTCAACGTGGCATCGCTCACCGCATCCGGCAACATGCTTGCCAGTTCCGCACGCCCTATGCTTTCACTGAGCGCCAGCTTGCCCAAGAGGATTTCGTCCTTTTTCATAGTATCGGCTCATTTTAGAGCTGAAATCAGCTCAAATTTACCAAAAGCAAGCCGTTTATCAAGCTTTTTTTGCAAATTTTGAGCCGATTGAGCCGATTCCACGCTTGCGCCACATGTGTCCCAAAGATTTTTGGAAACCTATGAATTCGGTTGGTGGGGTGGATGATACGCAAGGCGAATCTTGGTGGTTCAGAGACTTGCAACCGGATAGCGGAGCCGCCCCGCCGTTCGTCCGCCTTCGCTACGCTACAGCGTGACGAGGCGGGGTACAAAGCACGTTCGCATGGCTGCAACAGTAATGGGCTGCGCCATATGAAAGGATGCTTCAAGCACGCGCCAGCGCATGCCCCGCAAGGCGGGGCATTACGTAGGAACGCGCCCAAAGGGCGCGCTATATGTGGAGCCATTCCAATGGCGGCTCA
>JAZUGI010000068.1:0-2385 GCA_045641125.1 Akkermansia sp. | reverse complement strand
CTATCACTTCTCCGCTTCTGCGAGGGTATCGCAGCAGCAGCAGAAGTTGCGGTCGCCGTAGGTGTTGTCCACGCGGGAGCAGCCGGGCCAGAATTTGTGGAGCAGCTGGCCGGGGGCGGGATAGGCGGCCTGGCGGCGCGTGTAGGGGTGCGTCCACTCGTCCGCGCTCACGGTGAGGGCGGTGTGGGGGGCGTTCACCATCACGTTGTCGTCCGCGGGCACCTTGCCCTCCGCCACGGCGGTCATTTCCGCGTGGATGCCGGCCATGGCCTCCACAAAGCGGTCCAGCTCGTACTTGCTCTCAGACTCGGTGGGCTCCACCATGAGAGTGTCGTGCACGGGGAAGCTCATGGTGGGGGCGTGGAAGCCGTAGTCCATGAGGCGCTTGGCCATGTCGTCCACGCTCAGGTGGCTCTTCTGCAGCATGGGGCGGGTATCCAGGATGCACTCGTGAGCCACGAGCCCGTTGGCACCGCTGTACAGGGTGGGGAAGTACGGGGCAAGGCGCTTGGCCACGTAGTTGGCGTTCAGGATAGCCATCTGGGAGGCGAGCTTGAGGCCCTCGTGCCCCATCATGGCCAGGTACATCCAGGAGATGGGGTTGAGGCCGGCGGAGCCGTACTCCGCAGAGGAGACGGCACCCTGCTTCTGCGCGGCGCCGTCCACCACGTGACCGGGCAGGTACGGCGTAAGGTGCTTGGCGCAGCAGATGGGGCCCACGCCGGGACCGCCGCCGCCGTGGGGCATGGCGAAGGTCTTGTGCAGGTTGAGGTGGCAAACGTCCGCGCCGATGGTGCCGGGGTTGGTGAGACCGCACTGGGCGTTCATGTTGGCACCGTCCATGTAGACCTGGCCGCCGTTCTCATGCACAATCTGGCAGAGCTCCGCGATGGTGCTCTCATACACGCCGTGCGTGGAGGGATAGGTGACCATGAGGGCCGCCAGATTGTCCTTGTGGGCTTCCGCCTGGGCCTTGAGGTCCGCGGGGTCGATATTGCCGTGGTCGTCGCACTTGACGGGAACCACGGTGAAGCCGGCCATGGCGGAAGAGGCGGGGTTGGTACCGTGGGCGGAGGTGGGGATGAGGCAGACGTTGCGGTGCCCCTGCCCCTGCGCCACCTGGTAGCGGTGGATGGTGAGCAGGCCGGCGTATTCACCGGCGGCGCCGGAGTTGGGCTGCAGGGAGACGCCATCAAACCCAGTGACAGCGGCAAGCCAGGTCTTGAGCTGCTCCAGCATGGCGCGCATGCCCTGGCACTGGTCTGCGGGAGCGAAGGGATGCAGCTCCGTGACCTCCGGCCAGGTGATGGGCATCATGATGGCGGCGCAGTTGGCCTTCATGGTGCAGGAGCCCAGCGGGATCATGGCCTCGTTGAGTGCCAGGTCCTTGCTCTCCAGGCGGTGGATGTAGCGCATCATCTCCGTTTCCGTGTGGAAGGAGGTGAAGCACTTCTGCCCGCAGAAGCCCGTAGAACGCGTGTAGGCGGCGTCCCACACCGGGGCGGCGGGAACATCTGCCGCAGCCACGCCGAACGCGCCGCACAGCGCGGCCAGGTCGTCGGAGGTGGTGGTCTCGTCGAAGGAGACGGACACTGTGTCCGCATCCAGGCGGCGGATATTGTACCCGGCCTTGAGGGCGGCGGCCACCAGGGCGTCCGCCTTGCCGGCAGCGCGAACCACCACGGTATCGAAGTAGTTGGCCACGGGCAGCTCGTACGCGCCCTTGAGGGAAGCGGCGAAGCCGGCGGCGAGACGGTGGGCGGTAAGGGCCACGTTCACCAGGCCGTCATGGCCCTGGTACATGGCGTAGAAGGTGCTCAGCAGGGCGGTGAGCACCTGCGCGGTGCAGATGTTGGAGGTGGCCTTCTCACGGCGGATGTGCTGCTCGCGGGTCTGGAGGGCCAGGCGGTAGGCGGGCTTGCCGTCCTTGTCAACGGAAAGGCCGATGAAACGGCCCGGGAGCTTGCGCTTGAGGGCATCCGTGCAGGCCATGTAGGCGGCGGCGGGGCCACCGTAGCCCATGGGAATGCCGAAACGCTGGGTGGTGCCGATGGCGACGTCCGCGCCGAAGGCTCCGGGCTCCTTGAGCACGGTGAGCGCCAGCAGGTCCGCCGCCACCACGCACTGCACCTTGCAGGCATGGCACTTCTCAAAGAACGCGGCGTAGTCCTCCACGCTGCCCAGGTTGTCCGGGTACTGCACCAGCACGCCGGCCAGGGTGGGCACGCTGGCGGGATCAAAGGTCTTCCAATCACCCACGATGAGCTTCACGCCCGTGGTCTCGCAGCGCGTCTTCATCACGTCGATGGTCTGCGGGAAGCAGGTGTCCGCCACAAAAAAGGTGTCGCTCTTGGACTTGTTGGAGATGCACAGGTGCACGGCCTC
>JAZUGI010000067.1:0-34142 GCA_045641125.1 Akkermansia sp. | reverse complement strand
CATCCGCCAGCTGGCGGCGGATACCGGCGGGGGAAAGCGCGGCATCCAGCATGCGCAGGCGGCCTGCCGCCACCCAGGATTCTCCGCTGAAGAAGAGCTGCAGCTCCAGGTTGTCGTCCGCCAGGTGGCCCTCCGCGTCGTCCGCCCAGCCCCAGTCGTCGCTCCATTGGGCCAGGCGGCGCAGGCGGTAGCGCAGCAGGGTGGTGGGCACGTGGGCCGGCAGCACGGCGGCCTGCGGGTTGGCGTAGGCGGCGCGCTCCTCCTCCGTGGGGCGGCGCGGGGATTCGGCCCTGCCGGGGGTGTAGTGGATGAGCTTGTTGGAGACGTAGGCGAGCGCGGCAATGAAGATGATAATCCAGCCGAGGGAGCGCATGGCGAGGTCATGCCGGCCCATGATGAAGCAGGCGGCGGCCGCTGCCAGGGTGATGCCGAGCACCAGGTGCCTTGCCAGCTTGGAGTTCACGGCCGGTTTTCCCTAGTTGTGGATGAGCCCGGTGGTGATATCCGCCAGCTGAAAGCTCACCACCTTGGCCAAATCCTGCATACCCACCTGCACCTGCAGGCCGATGCGCCCGCCGGAGAAGATGATGGAATCAAATTGCGCGGCGGTGGAATCAATGGTGGTGCGCAGGGGCTTTTTCATGCCGATGGGCGAGCACCCGCCGTGAATGTAGCCCGTGAGCGGCAGCAAATCCTTCTGCTTGAGCATCTCCAGGGATTTCTCTCCCACGGCCTTGGCCGCCTTCTTGAGGTCCAGCCCCGCGCCCACGGGTATCACGAAGACATAGTGCTGCGTGCTGCGCCCCGTGGTGACAAGCGTCTTGAACACCTGTGCCGGGTCCTGCCCCAGAATGGATGCCACCTCCAGACCGGTAATGGCCCCCTCGCTCTCGTAGGTGTACGCCTGGAAGGGGATTTTGCGCTGCTCCAGGGTGCGCACCACGTTGGTCTTTTCGCTCGCCTTCATGGTGCTCCCCTGGAAAATGCGGCCGCAGCCGCTTTAGTACACGTCCTTGCGGTAGCGCTTGGCGTTGCGCAGCTCGGCCAGGTAGGCGGCTGCCTCCTCCTCGCTCTTGCCACCCTGGGTGGAGATGATGTTGAGCAGGGCGGCCTCCACGTCCTTGGCCATGCGGTTGGCATCACCGCAGATATAGACGTAGGCGCCGTTGCAGAGCCACTGCCAGATGTCTGCGGCGTTCTGCTCCATGAGGTGCTGCACGTAGATCTTGTGGTCCTGGTCGCGGCTCCAGGCCACGGAGAGACGCATGGTGCCGGCCTCCACCAGCTTGGCCAGCTCGTCCTCGTAGCAGCCGTCCGTGGCACTGTAGGGGTTGCCGAAGAACAGCCACATGGGGCCGGTGGCGCGGTCTACCGTGCGCTGCTGCCAGAAGGAGCGGAAGGGGGCAATGCCGGCACCGGGACCCACCATGATGATGGGGGTGGCTCCGTCCTCCGGCAGGTGGAAGCCCGGCTTGTTCTGCACGAAAATACGCACTTTGTCACCGGGTTTGACGCGGTCCGCCATGTAGGTGGAGCACACGCCCTTGCGGGGACGCTCACTGTGCTTGGGGGTGTAGCGCACGGCGGCCACGCAGAGCGAGACCTGGCCGGGCTCGGCATCCGGGCTGCTGGCAATGGAGTACAGGCGCGGCGTGATCTTGCCCAGGCAGTTGATGAACTGGGTGGCGTCTGCAAAGGTGGCGGTGGTTTCCGGGTCCTCGGCCAGGTCCAGGATATCACGCCCGAAGGCGAAGGCGCGCAGGGCCTCGGCATCCGCAATCAGGGCATCCAGCTTGGCGCTCTTGGCCACGGCGTTCCACTTGCCCAGCACGCTCTTCTTGATGTTGGTGATGTCATACGCGCTCACCAGCGCTTCCTTGAGCGTGGCAATGGCACCGCCGGGCAGGGCCACGGTTTCCTCCGGGTTGAGCCCCAGGCGGGAGATGAGGGCATCCACCAGTTCGGGATCGTTCATGGGCAGCACGCCCAGGGCGTCTCCGGCGGAGTAGGACAGGCCGGAACCCTCCAGGGAGAAGCTCACGTGGTTGGTTTCCTTGGCGCTGCCGGGCTTGGTGACGGGATGCACCCCCACCACTGCGGCGGGGAAGGGATTTTTCATGCTGTACGGTTCCATGGCGATTGTTACTTGCGGGTGCGGGATTGTACCGCGCCGCCCCCCGGCATGTCAAGCCGATACCGCCTTTCTAGCCGCGGTATTTGGCTTTCTGGTGCTGCCAGATGGCAAAGGCGGCGCACAGCACGTTGGGCAGCCAGAGGATGATGTAGGGGGCCACACCGTCGCTCTTGCGGGAAAGGTCGCAGAACACCAGGGCCATGAAGTACACCGCCGCCACCAGGATGCCCAGGGCAAAGCCGGTGGAGGTGTCGCGCCGGCGGGCGGTGACGGCCAGGGGCACGCCGATGAGCGAGAAGACGATGCAGGCGCAGGCAAAGGAAGCGCGGTGTACACCCTCCGTCTTGAAGGAGAGGTGCGTTTTCTTGTTCATGTGTTCGGTGTAGTATTCGGCATCATGGCGGGCCTCTGCCCACAGGCGTTTCGCGCAGGGGAAGGCGTGCGCGGATTCCGCGGCCTTTTCATAGCGCCGCATGGCATCGGTGTCCAGCGTGTCCACCAGCTCCTTGTGGGCGAGCTCTGCGGCAATTTCCGTGTTGGTGAAGCGGTTGGGCTTGAGCTTGCGGTGGGTGCGGATGGGGATATGCACCTGCAGGGGCATGCTGCTGATGACGGGCAGGCTGGTTTCCGCGCCCTTGGTGAACTCGATGGTGGCGTTGTGAAGCGTGAGGTTGAGGATGCGCGTGGAGTTGTCGAACTCACCGATGGTGGCGGTCTGCGCGTGGATGGCGTCGAAATCCCCACCCGTGGCGGCCACCTCGTCGTCATCCCCCACGGGGTACACGTGCAGCCCCTTCAGGTCGTCTCCCTCGCGCTGCTCGATGTAGAGCTGCACCTTGTCCAGCTTGGTGGCGCTCTGGCTGGAGCGCAGGAGGTTGCGCGGGTTGTCCATGGCGGCGTGCATCACGAGCTCGCTCATGGCCTGCTTGCCCTTGGGGGCCACCTCGATGTTGATATAGTAGCAGAGTGCGGAAAGGGCCGCGCCCAGGCAGATGGCGGGTGCGCTCAGACGCCACAGGCTCAGCCCGGCCATGCGCATGGAGCTCAGCTCGTTGTCCGCTGCCAGGCGCCCGTACACCAGCAGAACGGCCGTCAGAAAGCCCCACGGAACCGTGAAGGTGAGGGAAAACGGCACCACTTGGCAGATGAAATCCACCACAATGCGCGGGGGTGCGCCGCTCTCCACCAACAGGGTGTGCAGCTCCTTGAAAAGCTGACCGAGCAGCATCAGCATGGTGAGCGACATGACCCCCAGCAGGGTGATGCCGATAAGCTGGCGCAGAATGTAGCGGTCTAGCGTTTTCATGCCGGAAAGGCGGGTGCATTTTACCAGAGCGGCGCGCGGCATGCAATTCTTATCTTGCCTTGCGCGGGTGGTTGCGTATAATGGGGGCATGACCGTCATTGAATTTCTCAGGGCATCCTTTGAAGTGCTGGTGCTCTGGGTGCTTTTCTACCAGCTCTACCGCATGGTGAGGGGCTCGCGCGGCGGCGCCATCCTGGCGGCGCTGGTGGTGCTGGTGCTGCTGTGCTACATTGTGGTCCAGGTAACGGAGGCGCACGTGCTGCAGAAGATAGCGGAGCTCATTGTGGGTCCCGGCGTGCTGGTGGTGGTGCTTTTCCAGCCGGAAATCCGCAACGCACTGGCAAAATTCGGCTCCAACCGCCTCATCAAGCCCCTGTTCGACCGCCGCTCGGACAGGCAGGATTTCATCTCCAAGGTGGTGGAATCCGTGCAGTATCTGGCCAGCAAGCACATCGGCGCCCTCATCTGCATCTGCCGCACCAACAAGCTCGCCGAGTATGTTCAGACCGCCACGCGAATTGATGCGGAATACTCCCGTGAGCTCATCGGCACCATCTTCTTTCCCAAGACCCTGCTGCATGACGGCGCGGTGATTGTGGACGACGAGCGCATCGTGTGCGCCGGGGCCATCCTGCCCGTCTCCAACAAGGAGCTCAAGGACCGCGCCATGGGCTTGCGCCACCGCGCCGGCATCGGCATGGCGGAAAGCTCGGACGCCGTAATCGTCATTGTCTCAGAGGAAACCGGCACGGTCTCCCTGGCCGTGGGCGGCAGCATCCAGCGTGATGTCTCAGACTCCCTCTTGAAGGAACGCTTAACCGAACTCTTGAATTCCCATGCAAATACGGAAGAAAATAGCCAGCATCCTGACGCATAACTGGAAACCCAAGCTCGTGTGTCTCGGCATTGCCATCGTTGTGTGGTTCTGCCTGAACCAGTTTGTGAAAGACGAGGAAACCCCCGTGTGGGAGGTGAACGAGGTGCTGCTCAGCCAGCCGGAATAAGTGCGGGCCATGAAGGGATTGTATATCGCCGGAACGAATTCCGGATGCGGCAAGACGCATGTGAGCGCCGCGTTGCTGCGCGATTGGCGCGCCAGGGGAATTGCGGCTGCGGGCTACGTGCCCGTGTGCTGCGGCGACCGCCATGAGGCGCGTGCGCTGCGGGATGCCATGGGCACGCCCACCCTCTCCCTGGATTTGGTGAACCCGGTGCACCTGCGCACGGTGGCCGCGCCGCTCATGGCGGCGGAGCTGGAGGGACGCGAGATTGACCTGGATGCCCTGGCAGAGGGTTGCCGCACCATGGCGGGGCAGGGAACGCCCGTGGTGGTGGACAGCTGCGGCTGCTGGGCCACGCCCCTGGCCAACGGTGTCATCATGGGAGATTTGGCACTGCGCCTGCAGCTGCCCGTGCTGCTGGTGGCTCCCAACCGCCTGGGTGCAGTGGGGCAGGTGGCCATGGCCGTGAACGCCATCCGCCTGGCGGGAGCCAAGTGCTGCGGCGTGGTGCTCAACAGCACTTCCGAGGAGTGGGACACCGCCTGTGTCACCAATGCCGGGCTGATTGAGCGCTGCACGGGGGTGCCCGTGCTCGCCCAGCTCATCGCCGGCCAGGAGGATATGGATTCCACCGCCATAGAGGCGGCTTGTGGCTGGTAGGCGGCACTCAGCGCAGCCAGGCCAGGAATTCCTTGTTGCCCTCCATGCCCTTGATGGGGGAGTCTGCCACGCCCATCCACTCGCGGTGCAGCTCATTCACCACGAAATCGTGGATTTTGTCCACGGCGCGCTGGTGCAGGGCGGGGTCCCGCACAATGCCGCCGGGGCCAATCTCCTCCGGCTGCAGCTCGAACTGCGGTTTGATGAGCACCAGCATGTCCCCGTCCTCCTGCAAACAGCCGTAGGCGGCGGGCAGTATCTTGGTGAGGGAGATGAACGAGACGTCGCTCACAATGAGCTGCACCTTCTCGCCCAGGTCCTCCGGGGTCATGTAGCGCGCGTTGAACTGCTCTTTCACGATGACGCGGGGGTCCGTACGCAGTTTCCAGACGAGCTGGTTGGTGCCCACATCCACCGCGTGCACGCGTGCGGCACCGTTTTGCAGCAGGCAGTCCGTGAACCCGCCGGTGGAGGAGCCGATATCCAGGCAGACCTTGCCCTGCACCGGCACGGGGAAGGCCTGGAGCGCGCCCTCCAGCTTGAGCCCGCCGCGGCTCACGTACTTGGGCTTGTTCTTGACGTTGATGGGCAGGGCATCATCCACCTTGGTGCCGGGCTTGGTGATAACCTGTTCCTTCACGGTCACCTCACCGGCCAAGATGAGACGCTGGGCCTGCTCGCGGGAATCGCAGAGCCCGCGGGCGACAACAAGGACATCCAGGCGTTGCTTGGGCATAGGCGGGAAAAATCAGCGGCGGATGTGCAGGCCGCGGTTTTGGCCGGGCATGGTGGCATATTTGGGCTTGGCCTTGGGTGCGGGCTGGGCGGCGGGTGCGGCTGCAGGTTGCGGGGCCGCAGGGCGTTCAACCACCGGGGCGGCAGGCTTGGGCGCGGGTTGTTGGGGAGCCGCCTCCACAGGCTTGGGGGCAGGGGGTGCCGCTACGGCGGCCGGCGCGGGCCGAGCCGGTGCGGGTGCTGCAACCACCAGGGCAGCCTCTGGCTTGGGAGCGGGTTTGGGTGCAGGCGGCGGGGCCACGGGGCGCGGTTTGGGGGTGGCGTACATGGAGTTGCCCGCCACCATGGCGTGCCCGGTCGGGCGGTCGTAATGGTCGCATGCGGTGAGCATGGCGGCACAAATCAGGGGGAGAAAGGTCTTGTTGTTCATGTTTTTCGTTGTTTGCCTAGAGGGTGTTGGAACCTGCGGGCACTTGCGGAGAGGCGGTCCCGGCGGGTTGTTCGAGAAGGTAATCGGGGATGGGTTCCAGGGCCGAATCCTCCACCACGGGTTCGGGGATGGGTTCCGGCTCATTCTGCAGGAGCTCCTGCGGGGAGGGCTGCTGCACCTCCGGGGCCTTTTGGACGATGCGGATTTCACGCACGCCGCGCGGCACCGTATTGGCGGGAACGTAGTACGCAATGTTGGAATCCTGCGGGGCAGGGGCCGCCACCGCACGTTTCACCACTTGCACGGGGCGGGCGTAGATGGAGTTGCCGGACACCTGCGCGTGGCCGTCAACGCGGTAATATTCGTATTCGCCGCAGGAGGCCAGCAACAATGCCGCCGTGCAGGAGAGCGTGAGAGAGAGCGTTTTCATGGTTTGATCAATCCTTCGAAGAGGACCATGCTCATGAAGGTCCAGTTGTACACGCAGTAGGCCACCGCCAGGATGCTCATCATGCAGAACACGCTGTCGCCCCTGCCCGCGGAGTCTTGTTGCTCCGCCGCGGATGGTTTCAGGGCTTTGATGAACACGAAGGCCGCCAGCATCCACAGGATGGCGAACACCCAGAGCCAGGCGTTGCTCTGCAGCTGCGCCTGCAGTTCTGCACCGCCCGCCATGACCGCGTAGAAGAGCAGGGCGGGCAACACGGTGAGCGCGGAGAATTCCTCCCGCAGCGCACGTGTGGTGTGCAGACGCAGCCAGGTAGCCCCCCAGAGCACGATGGCAGGTATCAGCGATATCCAAAAAATGCTCACATGCGCTTGCCCGGAGTGAAAACCCTCCAGTATGGACAGCGCAAAGGCCGCAGGTATGCTCCAGTAGATGTACGATAGGCGTTTCATGCACAAAATCCTTGTAATATCAAGGAATTCCAACCTTAACCCACCCATTTCCAGGTGATGGGCACCTCAATGTCCGGGTGGAAGCTCCGCATGGCCGGGCTGCCCAGCGCGCACTGCGCCAGCGCCTCCTTGTGCGGGTTGTCCTCCGGCAACGGCACGCAAATCTCCGTCTCTATGCGCGCTATGCGCCGCGGATTTGCGTTCATGACCTTCGCCACCTCAATCGTCAGACCCCGCAGGTCCAGGTTGTGTTCCTCCGCGTAGATGCCCATGATTGTCGCCATGCAGCCGGCCATTGCCGAGCACATTAAATCCGTCGGGGAGAACGATTCTCCCTTGCCGTGGTTGTCCACGGGCGCATCCGTTATCACTTTCGCTCCGGAGGGTTCATGGACCAGCTCGCAATGCAGTCCGCCGCAGTATGTCATCTTGCACTTGACCATGGCCCCATCATACGCTCACGCGCGCCGCCGTCAAGTTCATTTTCTCGGTCTCGCACTCCGGCAGCGTACGACAGGGGAACCGATTAAGGGAGAGCCTTTTGCAAATTTACAACTACGCATAATATATGTAATGCAAAATAAAGAATACGCGCAGCAGGCCGTGTCCGCGGGGTGCCGAGCCGGAAGCGCGGAGCGCGGCAGAGGCATGTGGCGCACAATAGGATTGCAAGCGCGCGCGCTACGTGGTAACATGTGCGCGCGATATGAGTATGGTGACAGCGCAGCACTTGCACAAGAGCTTCGGCCGCTTTGTGGCGGTTCGTGATGCAAGCTTTTCCGTGGACAAGGGAGAAATAGTGGGCTTTCTGGGGCCGAACGGCGCGGGCAAGACCACGACGATGAAGATGCTCACGGGCTACCTGCCGCCGAGCAGCGGCACGGCAAGCATAGCCGGGCACGATATCCTGGACAGCCCGCTGGAGGCGCGGCGGCATTTGGGCTACATGCCTGAAAACGTGCCGCTGTACGAGGATATGCGCGTGTACGACTACCTGGAGTACCGCGCGAAGCTGAAAGGCATCTGCGGCTCCAGCGTGCGCCAGCAGGTGGGCTGGGCCATAGACCGCTGCGGCCTGGAGCCCAAGCGCAAGAACATGATTTCCACGCTCTCCAAGGGCTACCGGCAGCGCACGGGCCTGGCGGACGCCCTGCTGGGCAACCCGGACCTGCTCATCCTGGACGAGCCGACGAACGGCCTGGACCCGAACCAGATACGCCAGATCCGCGAGCTGATACGCTCCCTGGCGGAGGAGCACACCGTCATCCTTTCCACCCACATCCTCAGTGAGGTGGAGATGATCTGCAACAAGGTCATCATCATTGACCAAGGCACCATCAAGGCGGCGGACACCCCCGCCAACTTGACCGCCGGACTGCGCGCGGCAGGCCGCGTCTCCCTGGAATTCAAGGGCGACCCCGCCCCCGTGGTGGCAGAGCTGGAGGCCCTGGAGCCCATCAAGAAAGTGATGCTGGAAGACCCCCTGCCCGGCGGCTGGAACCGGCTTGTCCTGCGTGCGGAGCCGGGCACGGACACGCGCGAGAAGGCGGCGGCGATTGTGGCGGCGCACGGGTGCGCCCTGCGCCACGTCTACCGCCACATCCCCAGCCTGGAGGACGTTTTCGTGGAAATGACGCGCCGAGACTAACCCCCTTCCCCATCCCATGGCAGAAACAGCTAACACAACTGAAATCAAGCGTTCGCGCAGCAGCCTGCGCTCGTTCCTCACCATCTTCTGCAAGGAGCTGCGCTCCTACCTCTGCACGCCCTTCGGCTGGGTCATCCTGGCCTGCACCATGGCGCTGGAGGGCTTCTGGCTGCAGGCGGTCATCCAAACCATGGCCAAGGCGAGCGGCGAGAGCGTGATGTACTACATGCTCGGCAACGTGAACTTCTGGTTCTACTTCATCTTCATCTTCCCGCTCATCACCATGCGCACCTTCGCGGATGAGGAGCGCCAGGGCACGCTGGAGGGCCTGCTGACGGCCCCCGTGACCACCGGGCAGATTGTGCTGGGCAAGTACTGCGCGGCGTACCTGTTCTACCTGCTGCTGTGGCTGCCCATGTACCTGTACCCGTGGATGAGCGAGCTGGGCAACTGGTACACGAGCCTGCGCTACGGGGTGAACCCGGAGGGCTGCATCAACTACACGCTGGCGGACTGGGTGGGCCCCTACTGCATCCTGGCGCTCTCCGGCGCGTTCTTCATTGCGGTGGGCGTGCTCTGCTCCTCGCTCACGCGCAGCCAGATTATTGCGGGCATCATTGCCACCTGTTTCATGATCATGTTCTACTTTGTGGGCCGCGTAACGGAGCTTTGGGGAGAATTCCCCGCCGCGCCGGCGTTCCACTACCTTTCCTGCACGGAGCAGGTGAGCGCCTTCTCCCGCGGGCTGCTGGATACGCGCCCGCTGGTGCTCTACCTCTCCCTCACCGTGTTCACGCTGGCGCTCACCAAGCGCATTGTGGACTACCGCCGCTGGCACCGCTGATCCACCCCCTGCCCCCCTTCCCCATTTTTCCATGAGCACGAACGAATACACCGGGCACCCGGATGCCCGCAAGCCCAAGGGCAACCCGCTTGCCTGGCTCAACCTCTTCCTGCTGGCTGTCATTGTGATTGCCTGCAACTACATCGGCTGCCACGAGTACGGCAGGAAAGACCTCACCGGCGAGGAGCAGCGCTTCTCCATCTCCGAGCGCACGCGAAACGTGCTGCAGAGCGAGCGCATCCAGCAGCGGGAGACCCCCGTGCGAATCATCTTCGCCTTCAAGCGTTCCACGCCCAACTACGCCCGCATGCGCTACCTGCTGGAGGAGTACGTGCGCTACGGCAACGGCAAGGTGGAGGTGGAATTCTTCGACCCCATGCGCCAGCCCAACCGCGCACGCGAGATTTCTCAAATCTACGGCATTGATTTCAACCAGAACCTCTGCGTGGTGGATGCCCGCAAGGATTGCAACCTGCCCATCAAGACCTTCGAGGAGCAGCAGGGAGACCGCCAGCATGTGCGCATTCGCCCCGGAACCGCCTTCGTGAAGTACGAAACCATGCCGGACGAGACGCGCCGCGCCGTGGCGCTTATGATGGACGAGGTGGTGTGCGGTGCCCTCACCGAGGCCGTGGAGGGCAACATGCGCCACATGTACGCCGTGGAGGGCAAGGGAGGCGTCTCCCGCGACGACCAGAAGCTGCTGGAGCTCATCGGCGACATCACCAACTCCCTGAACATCCAGCTTTCCTGGGTGGACGTGGGCCAGGTGGACCGCCTGCCGGACGATGCGGAGGGCCTGCTCATTGTCTCCCCGAGCACGGATTTCACGGAGAAGGAGATGGAGGTGGTGCGCGAGTTCTGGGAGCGAGAGGGCCGCAACTCCATCTTTGTGGCGCTCAACCCCACGCTCACGGAGAAACTCCCCTACCTCTTCCGCTTCCTGCGCGAACAGGGTATCCGCCCCAATGCAGACCGCGTGCTGCTGCGTGACCGCTCCCGCGCCTATTTCGATATCTCCGCCGTGTTCCCGCGCGGGCTGGACTGCACCAAGAGCTTCTGGAACGGCACCACCCACCTGGAGGGCCAGTGCATGTCGCTCACCCTGGAGCACGCGGACGAGAGCGAGGCGAGCATGCGCAAGCTCACCGTTTTCCCCCTGCTGATGACCACGGCGGAATACTACGGTGAAACGCGCCTGGACCTCAACCCCACCTTCACCCCGCAAGAGGACCGCCCGGGCCCGCTCTGCCTGGAGGCCGCCGTGACCCGCGGCAATCCCCAGCACCCCAACGACATGTCCACCCTGCTGGTGCTGGGCAGCACGGATATGCTCTACCGCGACAACGCCCGCGCCGAGCAGCGCGACTACATGCACTCCATCTGGTCCTGGATGTGCGCCCGCCCGGAGTACGCCGGCAAGAGCGCCAACCATGACATGACGGTGAAGATCGACCTCAACCGCCACTCCCGCAGCATGCTGGAGACGCTCACCCTGGTGGTGATGCCCCTGCTCGCCCTGCTGGTGGCCCTTATCATCTGGAACACCCGCCGCCACTAAGGAAAGGGAAAAAACATGTCCGCCGTCAAAACCATCATCCTGTCCCTGTTGGCCGCGCTCGCGGTGACCATGAGCGTGTTCCTGGCGGTGGACGGCAACCTGTCGCGCATCACGGGCTGGTACCGTTTCGAGCCGGGCATGCCGCTGTTCTCGGAGGGCAACCTGGCGCGCCTGGCGGATGTGGACTGGATGCGTATCCGCGACCTGCACGACGAGATTGTGTGCCACAAGGACGAGCGCGGTGTGTGGTGGATAGAAAAACCGTTCCGCGACCGCATGTCCGCCGGGGCGGCGGAAGCCATCCTCACTTTCACAGCCAAGACCCGCCTGGTGGACACCCTGCCCCTCAACAACACCACGCGCGAGAGCCTGCGCGAGTTCGGCGTGGAGACCACCCCGCACACCATCACGCTCAAGGCCCCCGCACACGAGGGCGGCAGACGCAGCACCGTGGCGCGCTTCACCCTCGGCAGCGTCTCCCCCTGGATGGCGGATGCCGGCAACGGCAAGGACATCATCCCCACCGTCTACCTGCGCACGGATTTCTACGGGAGGGACAAGCGCATCCACGTGGTCACCTGCAACATTCTGCCCGTCTTCAAGGAGGGGCTGGAATCCCTGCGCGACCCGCACCCCCTGCTCTTCGACCCCGACAGCGTGCTGGGCATCAACATTCACCGGGAGGGGCACAAGGATATCTCCCTGCAGCGCATCAGCGCAGAGGCGGATTGGACCATCACCGCGCCCGTGCTGGCGGCGGCGGACCGCGACAAGGCGGACGGCGTGCTGCTGGACCTGCTGCGCCTGCGCGCCAAGCGCGTGCTCAGCCCGGCGGATGCCAAGCTGCCGGAGCAGCCGGAGATGCGGCTGCAGCTGCGCGGCACCTGGGGCGAGCAGCCCATGCAGATTGACCTTTACCCGGAGTTTGTGGCGGAGAGCGACAAGCGCACCTACCGCTACGCCAAGGTGCCGGACCGCGATTCCGTGTTCCTGCTGCAGGCGCGTGAGGACGTGCAGCGCGGCGGCAGCTACGCCACGCTCCTGAACGGCGTGCTGGAGCTCCCCGTCCTGCCGGAGAAGGCAATCGGGCAAATCAAATCCGGCAACCGTCCCGCCTATACCCGCAACCTGGAACTCACGGCGGATGACCTGCGCTCCCTCCAGTTCTCCGATTTGGCGGCCAACGACGTGGCGCGCGTCTCCATCCGCTCGATGCGCTCCGCAGATTCCATCCGCCTGGTGAAGATACCCGGCAACACGGAGGGCGGCGTGAACGACGAATGGATGTACGCGGAGGGCTCCCGTCCTTTCCTCCCAGCGGAGAACAATGCGGTGGTCTCCCTGCTGCGCGGCATGAAGGACATCCCCGTGGATGCCGTGGCGGCGGATGCCAAGCCCGGTGAGGACACGGCGGCCATGGCGGCGGCCTACGGGCTGGATACGCCCACCTACGTGCTTTCCGTGCTGCCCAACCCGTGCAACGTGCGCGCCATCATTTTCGGCTGCGACCTGCCGCTGGTCAAGGACCGCGAGGCCCGTACCTTCCTTATCAGCCGCCATGCGGACCCCGCCACCGGAAAGGGTGCCTGGTTCGGTATGGAGCTGGGCGGCAGTTCCGTCTACCGCCTCAATACCAAATTCACCCGCCTCGTCTCCCTGCGCGCCGCCAAGTGGAAGAGCCGCAACATCACCAAGATTCCCATCGCCGCCGTGCGCCGCCTCACCCTCGGCTACAAGCAGGCCCCCCTCGTCATGGACTATGACCACATCGGCGAGGCCTGGACCGGCAAGCTGGGCGACAAGGATGTGACCCCCAACATCAACATCCACCGCGCGGAATACTACTTGCGCAGCCTCCAGCAGCTCAAGGTCTCCCAGTGGCTGGATTCCACGGACGAGGATGCGCTCAAGGCGCTGGAGAAGCCCGTGTTCTCCGTGAAGGTTGAGATGGAGATAGCAGACACCAGCGCTGCGGACCGCGCGCTGATGGATGACACCCACCCGCAGGTGGAGACAACGGACGGCACGCCGGAGGAGCTCTTGAATGCAGCTTCCGAGGAGGACCCGTTCGGCGAGCCCGTTGCGGCCGCACCGAAAACCCACAGGGAAACCCGCACCATCGAGATTGTGCCGGGCGACAATACATCGGACACTCCCTTCTTCTACGGCAGGCTCAGGGAGACCGGTGAATTATTCATACTGCGCTTCGAGGATGCGCAGGGGCTTGCCGGTGATATGCTAGACTTATGAACACCAAACATGTGATTTATTCCCTCCTGGCCCTCGCCGCCACTGTGGCGCAGGGTGCCAATCCCCCCGCTCCCTGCGGCGCCGTGCCTACAGAGCAGCAAATCAAGTGGCAGCGCATGGAGTGGTACGCCTTTGTCCATTTCGGCCTCAACACTTTCACCAACAAGGAATGGGGCTACGGCGACGAGGACCCCGGCATGTTCAACCCCACCAAGTTCGATGCCGACAAGATTGTCTCCACCTTCAAGCAGGCCGGCATGAAGGGTATGATCTACACCGCCAAGCACCATGACGGTTTCTGCCTCTGGCAGACCCAGGCCACCGAGCACAATATCGCCAAATCCCCGTGGAAGGAGGGCAAGGGCGATGTGGCCCGCGAATTCTCCGATGCCTGCAAGGCCCACGGCATGCGCTTCGGCGTCTACCTCTCCCCCTGGGACCGCAACTGCGCCGAGTATGGCAGACCCGGCTACCTGACGGTATACTACAAGCAGATTGAGGAGCTGCTCACCAAATACGGCGACATCTTCGAAATCTGGTTCGACGGCGCCAACGGCGGCGACGGCTTCTACGGCGGTGCCAAGGAGAGGCGCAACATCGGCAAGGCGGACGACTACTACAACTTCACCGAGGTGGTGAAGCTCATCCGCAAGCTGCAGCCCAACTGCATCATCTGGGGCGCGGCCGGCCGCGGAGACGCCTCCTGGGGCGGCTCGGAAAAGGGCTTCGTCAACTACCCCTACTGGAACGTCATCGGTACAGACAAGGCCGCCAATGAGCGCCATCCCCGCGCCCTGACAGACACCCCCGACCAGAACGAGAAGTGGCTTGCGCTGGAGGCAGACACCACCATTAACGGCGCGGGCTGGTTCTGGCACCCCAACCAGGCAGGGCGCGTGAAAAACCCGCAGCACCTCATGGATGAGGTGTACATGAAGAGCGTGGGCTACGGCGCCAACCTTATCCTGAACGTGGCCGCCAACCGCGATGGTGAGCTGGACCCGGCGGACGTGGATGCGCTGCTGCGCTTCGGCGAGGCGCGCCGCAAGCTGCTCGCCAAGGATTTTGCGCGCGGAGCCAAGGCCAAGGCCAGCAATGTGCGCGGCGAGGATCCGCAGTTCGGCCCGGACAAGCTGGTGGACAAGAATATCGAATCCTACTGGTGCACGGATGACGGTGTGACCACGGGCGAGGTGGAGCTGAAGCTCAAGCAGCCCGCCACCTTCGATGTGGTGCGCGTGCGCGAGCAGATTCGCCTGGGCCAGCGCGTGCAGAACTTCGCTATCGATGCCTGGGTGGACGGCAAGTGGGAGACCATTGACGCCGAGGAGGACAAAGGCAAGAGCATCGGCAACCAGGTGATGCGCCGCGTGAAGCCCACCACCACGGACAAGGTGCGCCTGCGCATTACCAAGAGCCGTGCCTGCCCCTGCATCAGCGAGCTTTCCCTGCTCAAGATGCCGGATATCTCCTCCATCACCGCTCCCGCCGTGCAGGATACCGGGCTGGCCAAGGACAAGTGGGTGAGCAAGAAGGGCTCCGCCGCCATCGATGGCAAGGAGGACACCCTCTGGCAATCCGCCAAGTGCCCGGCTTCCATCAAGGTGGATATGGGCCGCGTGCAGAAGATTGCCGCTTTCTCCTACACGCCGCGCCAGGATGGCAAGGTGCAGGATATGACGGACCGCTACACCTTCGAGGTGAGCGTGGACGGCAAGGATTGGAAGAAGGTGAGCGAGGGCGAGTTCGGCAACCTGCGCGCCAACCCCATTGAGCAGCGCGTGGACTTCTCACCCGTGGAGGCCCGCTTCTTCCGCTTCACCGCCACCCGCTCCATCGAGGGCTCCGGCTGCTCCGCAGCGGAAATCAACATCTATCCCGCCAAGTAAGGCAAGCACCACCATGTGGAAGTGGCACAAGAGTGTTCCCGCCGCCCAGGAGGAGCTTTGGCAGGCCCGCCTGGCATCCTTCCCCGGCGCCGTGGTTTCCGCCGGCTTCCACGCCCGCACCCTCGCGCTTGACGTGTATGCGGAGAGCGCGGAGGAGCTGCTGGTGCTGCAGGCCTGCCACGGTGGCTCCACGGAGCGCGTGGAGGATGTGGACTGGGTGGCCGCCACCGCGCCGGAGAACACCCCCCCGCTGGTGATACGAGACCGCCTGGTGATTTCCGCATCGGACAATCCCCGGGTGCTGGCGCAGCTGCAAGGGAAATACCCCAACCGCATCCTGCTCACCTTCCCGGCGGAGCAGGCCTTCGGCACGGGCAACCACGCCACCACATCCACCTGCCTGCGCCTGCTGTGCGATTGCGCGCGCGCCCTGCGCGGCAGGGATTGGACGCTTGCAGACATTGGCTGCGGCACGGGCGTGCTGGCGCTGGCGGGGCTGCGCCTGGGTGCCAAGGGCGCCGTGGCGTTCGATTTCGACCCCAAGGCGGTGGAGGTGGCGCAGCGCAACATTGCCCGAAACGGCGGCGCGCCTAACCTGAGCCTTTTCCAGGCGGACGTGTTCAAGTGGACCCCGCGCAAGGCTGAGGTGGCAGATGTGGTGCTGGCCAACCTGTTTTCCGCGGTGCTGCAGAAGGCGTTCCCGCGCCTGCTGCGCGCCATGAAGCCGCAGGGCGTGCTTATCATCTCCGGCATTCTCAACACCCAGTGGGAGGAAACGCTGCAGGCCGCGCAAGCCGCCGGGCTGCGCCTGCAGAAGAAAATCTCCCGAGGCAAATGGACCACCGCCCTGCTCCACCGCGCATGAACCTGCTTGCCATAGAAACATCCGTTCCCCGCGCCGGTCTCTGCCTGTACAGGGACGGCGAGTTTGCCGCAGAGGCGGAATGGGTGGCGGAGCGCAACCATGATGCCTTCCTCTTCCCCGCACTGCAACGGGCCCTGGATGCGCTTGGCGATGCCGAGCAGCTTGACGCGGTGCTGGTGGGCGCGGGCCCCGGCAGCTACGGTGGCGTGCGCGTGGCCCTGGCCGCGGGCGTGGGCATTTCCCTGGTGCGCGGGGCCAAATTGGTGGCCGTGCCCTCCTGGGACCAACTGGCGGTTGACGGCGCCTGCATTGTTTCCAACGCCCGCCGCGGCGGCTGGACCCTCCGCAAGCCGGACGGCTCCATCTCCGTGGTGTCCCTGGATGAATTGAAGAATCTGGCCGCCACCGGCGCCACCCTGGCCACGGTGGAAATGGCGCAAGCCGTGCAGGAGCTTGCACCGGGCCTTTTCTCCCGCTGCGGCCTGCAGCCCACGGCTCGCGGGCTGGTGGAGACCTGGCTGGGGCTGGATGACGCCGCCCGCACCGTGCTGGCGGCCAAACCGGCGGAACCCATCTACGTGCGCCCGCCGCATATCACGGATGCCCGCCGAAAGCCCTGGGAAATCCCGCATTGACACCCCTTCCATGACCACCCCCCTCACCCGCCCCCACACTTGCCAACGCTGCGGCGCCTGCTGCCGCTGGGAGGGCAACGTGTGCCTCACGGATGAGGATATCACCGCCATTTCCGCCTTCCTGCAGATGGAGGAAGGTGCGTTCATCAACCAATTCTGCCGCCTGCAGAGCAACCGCCGCGGCCTTTCCCTCACCGAGGCGCAGGACGGCGCGTGCATCATGCTCAACGCGGACAACACCTGCCGCATTCAACCCGTGAAGCCGCAGCAGTGCCGTGATTTCCCGCACAAGTGGAACTTCCCCGGCTGGGAGGAGCGCTGCCCCGGGTATGGAAAGGAGCAATGCCCATGAAGCTGCAGGATTTCACGCAGTTCCTCACGAACGCCCTGATATTCCTGGACAATGTGCGCGCCGCGGGCTGGGATATGCTGCTGCGCGGTCACCGCGCCGTGGTCCACTCCTATTCCTCCATCATCGGCCTGCTGATGGATGCCCCGCGCCGCTTTGTTCCCAAGAACGAGAGCGACCGTACCCACGCGGGCACCATTGCAGACCTCTTCGCCTCCATTCTGGGGCGTCTGGAGGACCCCGGGGCGGAGGTGCTCTACGCCGCCATGGATATCCTGCGCTACGATTTCCCCAACGTGGAGCACATCTGGCTGGCAGAGCGCTTCCGCAAGTCCTACGAGGCGCACTACCCCCTGCAGAACACCCTCACCATGGCCGTGGCGCGCCGCACCCAGGAGGAACGCATCGCCCTGGCGCTGGAGGTCTACACCCTCCTCCACCGCATCGGCGGCCATGAAAACACCCCGGAGCTTTTCGAGGAGGTGGCCAACGGTCTCAACCTTCCCGGCGCCGCTCGCATCATCGACAACCTGGTGAACACCCCCGGCATGGTGGCCACCCGCCCCGTGGAAAGCCTCTCCTTCTCCACGGATCTTGCAGAGGGTAACGTGCAGCTGCCGCCGGAGGAAGATGGCGTGCGCTTCCGCGTGCTGCACTGCGTGAACCTCCTGCTGGTGGTGAACGATGGCGTGAAGCCCATTTCCGTGCGCGGACGCTACCTGCAGAAGGGGGATATGCTGCCGCTCTCCCAGGGGCAGAACGTGGAACTGGGCAGCTGCCATTTCAGCTACGCCACCATCCGCTCCCTCCTGCAGTCCCAGTACTCCGGCATGATGCTCGTGTACTACCTGGAGATGGAGGGCGATGTGGTTTCCATCACCCGCCAGCGCCCGCTCAACTGCATTGCCAGGCTGAAATTCGGCGTGCACGTGGATATTGAAATCCTGCGGCACGATGTGCAGTTTGTGCTGGATGGTCAGCTGCTGCACTACGGGGCCGCCGTGTGCACCTCTTTCTACACTCCCTTTACCGTGCAGGGTCAGGGCCCCTTCAACTTTGCTGACCTGGCTGACAAGGATCCAACCGGCCACAGTTTCCAGCTGGACCCCGGCAACCGCCGCATCCTGGTGAGCAACATGCCCTACATGAACCGCCCCGGCGCGCTCATGCTCACTCCCGGCCTGGCTCCCAGTACCGTGTTCGAGGTCACCTACTCCCGCACCACCAACACCGGCGTGCTGCGCGTGCTGGAGGGTGACGCACACAGCATCACCGTGGGAGACCAGCCCGTGCGCGGCGATACCAAGCTTATCGATGGCGACCTCATTGCCCTGAGCGCGGTGCAGCACCTGCGCTGCCGCTTCTCCGCCGGCGTGCTGGAGGAGGAATCCAGCGCCATCTCCACCCTGCGCGTGCGCGGTCTCTCCCGCGATTTCGTGCGTGCCGGACGCGTGGTGAACAACATCGACTTCTCCCTCAAGCGCGGTGAAATGGCCTGCGTGCTGGGTCCCAGCGGCTCCGGCAAGAGCACCCTGCTCTCCATGCTCGCCGGGCATCTGGAACCCACCATCGGCAGCATCACCTACAACAACGAGAGGCTTACCCCCAACTCCCAAAACCTGCGCCGATATATCGCCTTCATCCCCAGGGAGGACATCCTGGACGAGGCCATGACCGTGGAGGAGCACGTGTTCCAGGCCTCCATTGCGCGCCGCCCGCGCCTGAGTGCCGCAGACCGCATGCGCCGCTCTCTGGCGGTGCTCAACTTTGTGGGCATCTCCCACCTGGCCAAGCGCAACGTGGGCCGCGCGGGTGAACGAACCATTTCAGACGGCGAGCGCACGCGTCTCAACCTTGGCCTGGACCTCACCGGCACGGCAGAGGTTTTCCTGATTGACGAGCCTATCAGCGGCCTCTCCTCCGGTGATGCGGAGCGTGTGATCCAAACCCTGGAGAACATGACCTACGGCCGCATGCTCATCTGCACCCTGCACCGCCCGGCGCAGGTGCTGCTCAACCGCTTCACCAAGGTGATGGTGCTCGATCCCCACGGCAAGATGGCTTTCTGGGGCTCCCCGCACGAGATGATGGACTACTTCCGCAACGCTGCAGAGGAGATGGGGCTGTACGTGACCAAGGAGGCTATTGCCGCCGGCGGTGCAGACTACGTGTTCGAGGTGCTGGATGCCCCCTTCCGCGCGCTGGACAGCCGCCTGGATGTTTCCCCGGACCTGTGGCAGGAGCGGTACGAGGCCTACGCCTACCGCCAAGCCGTGGAAAACGCCCACGCGGAGTCTCCCAAGGAAATGCACAAGGCCGTGCCGGTGCTGCCGCACCGCCGCCCCATCGAGCTATGGCGCCTGTTCGCCATGTGGGTGTCGCGCACCTTCCTGTCGCGCCTGCGCAGCCGCATGGGCCTGTACGCCCTGCTGCTGGAGGGCCCCGTGCTGGCGCTGCTGATAGCCGGCACGCTGCGCGCGGCCACGGATGCACCGTACACCTTCTACAAATCCCTGCACATTACGGAGTACCTGTTCCTTTCCCTGGTGCTGGCCATGTTCTTCGGGCTCACAGACTCTGCGTGCGAGATTCTGCGCGACCGCCCCATCCTGCGCCGCGAGAGCAACTACAAGCTCTTCATCCCCGGCTACCTGCTGGCTAAAACGCTGGTGCTCACGGGCATTGCCGGGCTGCAGTGCGCTCTCTACCTGTGGGTGGGCAATGAAATCCTGGGCATCTACGGCATGTTCTGGGAGCACTTTTTGGTGATGCTGCTCACAGCCTTCGTGGGTATCGCCCTCTCGCTGTGCGTGTCTGCCTTTGTGCGCTCGGAGCGCACGGCTCTCAACATCGTTCCCCTGCTGCTGGTGCCGCAAATCCTGCTGGCAGGTGCGCTCGTGCGCTTTGAGGAGATGAACGAGTTCAGCCCCAACATACCGGACGGCGTGCTCCCTGCCGCCATCGACCACAAGCTTTCCACCATGCGCCACCGCGTGGCCTACCAGGACGAGACAACCCACAACATCAGCTCCAAGCCCGTCCCCCTCATCGCGGAATTCTGCCCCCTGCGCTACGCTTTCGAGATGATGTTCGTGATGCAGACCTCGGAGAACCTCTGGGACTTGGAGAACGACCGCGTCAACGAATTCCGCGACAAGCTCAAGGTTACCGGCACGGAGGAGGACCTGCGCTTCATCCAGCGCGCCGCACTGGCCTTCAACGGCATGGCAAGGGATGCAGAGGAAGCGCGAGGCATGCTCCGCCGCGTGCGCAAGGCTGCCCTCTCCATGGATGAGCGTTTCCTGGAGGAAATAACCTCCGCCCAGGAAAACCGCCAGCCCGATGCCAACGACCACCCCGCAGAGTTCTACTTCTCCAACCGCAAGCTCGCCTCCGTCCGTGAGGGCGTGAAAACCGCACGCAAGGATGCCCGCCATGATGAGGACCGCGGCTTCTTCCTGGCCCCCCGCCAGCCCGCCCCCATCGGCAGTTTCGACCAGGACACCGACTACGGCTCCGTCTCAACCGTGAAGCGCAACACCATCTATCTCTTCCTCATGGGCCTCATCCCCATCCTCATCGCCTCCCGCCGCCTCCGCGCCATCTGCAGGGGAAAATGAGGCTTGACTTAAATACATTTCACTGCTAGTAAATCCTCAAACATGATAACTCCCCCCACGCTATACATTATTATGCCCTGCTATAACGAAGAAGCAGGGCTTGTGGATACTGTGAATACGGTGATGGGTAAGCTGCAGCAACTGCAGGATGCAGGAAAGATTACTGCCGGCAGCGCCATGCTGTTCTCCGATGACGGATCCAAGGATGATACCTGGAGGATTATCGAATCCGCACACAGGCAATATCCCAATAGGGTGAAGGCTGTGAAGCTGGCTGCCAACCGCGGCAAGGAGTACGCCTTATGGGCCGGAGTGATGGAGGCTCGCCTGCATGCTGACGTGGTGGTTTGCATGGATGCAGATTTGCAGTTCGATATTGATGCCATAGACGAATTCCTGGAGCTCAACGCACAGGGGTATGAACTGGTGTACGGCATTAAGAAAACGCGTGGGGCGGAGCCGTTCTACAAGCGCATATTTTCCGGCATGTTCTATTCCCTGATGGGGCGTTTGGGCTCTCCCATCGAGAAGAACCACACGGACTACTGTCTTATGACCCGTCAAGTGTGTGATGCCCTGGCGGAATACGGGGAAACGAACCTCATTTTCCGTGGATTGCTCAAACAACTGGGGTTCAAGCAATGCCCCTGCTACTTTGAGGTGAAGGACAGGGAGGCTGGAGAAAGCCATTTTACACCCATTAAACTCCTCAACCTCAGCCTGGATGCCATCACCTCCTTCTCCGTGGCTCCGCTGCGTATCATCGTCTTTATCGGCGCAATCGTCTTTTTCATCGGCTTTGCCATGATTATCTGGACCGTAGTGGATGCCTTCCGCGGCATTACTCCCAGCGGCTATGCAACGCTTGTCTGCTCCTTGTGGTTCTTGGGCGGCTTGGGCATGATGTGTCTTGGCGTTGTGGGCGAATACCTTGGTAAGCTCTACAAGGAGGCCAAGAAAAGGCCAAGATATTGTATATCCTCCCACTTGAAGTGAACACGAGAGAAAAAGAGCGCCCCAGTCTACGCCTGTTTTTGACTGCCTTGGCCGTATATGTCACCGTGTATGGCACCATTTGCTTACGATTGGGGCGGCACTGGGACGAAGTACTGGATTTCGATGGTTCAGGGTTCGATACGTACATGGCGGGGGGCCGGTGGTTCCTTGGGGCGTGGCGGTATTTGACAGGTTCATGGGAACCGCTGGCCGTATCGGCCTTTGTTGCAGGTCTTGTCATTTCTTGCTTGCTCGTCCTTCAGGGCAAGTGCATGGGGTTACGCCATTCCTGGCAGAAAACCGCCTATATTGTCTTGTACATGGGGTGCATCCAATGGGGTGCCATGCTCCACTTCTCCATGATGGTGGAAGCTATTTCCATCGGCATGTGCTGTGCTTCAGCGGCGGCGTGGCTATGCCATTGCAAAGAGGGGTGGAAAAGCGGTTTGGGGGCAGCGCTGCTGCTGGCGTTGGCTATTGGGGCCTACCAGACACTTGCCATGTATTTCGGCGTGGCGTGGCTGCTGCTGCGTTTACTGGAATTGAGGCGGCATCCCGAAGCCTACAGCCTGCGTCCGTGGGTGCGCTTGGCGTGTGTTTCCATAGCCGGTGTGGCAGTGTGGCTGAGTGTTCACAAAGTGGTGCTTTGCTTCCTTTCTCAAGAAACGCTGGACTACGTTCAGGGCTATCAAAACTCTATCAGCCAATGGCCCGGTTTCCTGGCTGATATGGGCATGCACGACCGCATGCTGTGCCTGGCCCATTATTTCAAGCTGACTCTTGCGGGAGCATTGGGAATGGGAGAGGAATCATACTGGTTGTTTGCCACGGCGCTCTTGCCGCTTGCCGGCATTGTGTGGCATGCCCTGAGAAACCACAAGGGATGGCAGCGCTTGGAAGGATGCGGCGTGGCCCTGCTGATATGGTGGTTGCCTTTCTGCATGAGCTTGTTCATGCTCACCCAACAGGGGTTCCATACCTGCCTTGCAGCCCCGCTTTCCTTTGCCGGGCTTTGGATGGTGTGGCTGGCAGGGGCTCGCATACAAGACCGCCACCGCCCGCTGCTATGGGTGGTGGGGTGCGCCATCGTGGCCACCGCCAGTGTGTCTGTATACCGCGATGCCAAGGAAGAGGCGGGGCTTCACCGCAACAGCATCTCGCTCATCGCCGCCATGCAAGAGGCCGGGCAATCATGCGCGCAGGCGGCAAATCTCCCCCAGGCACCGGTCATTGTACTGGCTCATCTGGAAAACCGGGAGGAGCCGTTTTGCGGGGCCTACCCCATGGTGGCCGGCACGGGCTGTATGAACTGGTACTGCAAGGCATACGGCATGAACGGCATCCGCATGGGAGATGCGCAAGACATGCAGCGCCACCGTGCATGCTGGGAGGGAATGCCATCCTGGCCGGAAGGCGGCAGCGTGAAGGAGGATGGCGGGGAAATCATCGTCAAGATTGAGCGCGGGAAGGAATGAGCCACGGCTTTGCGAGGTTGACTTTTGCGGGGTCTTGTGGTAGAGAATAGGGCAACGTTATGAGCCGTGTGACAATAGGAAATTGCAGCCCGGTGCAGGAGCTGCGGCGCGAATGGTACGGGCGGGAGATTGTGCCTCCGGTGCAGTTCTCCTTCACCCTGGAGAATGGCAACTTGGTGTTCACCGCCCGGCAGGCGCGCGCCGTGAACATTCACCCCACCGCCAAACCGGGCGAGTTCACGGAGAACCTGTGGAAGTACGACACGGCGGAATTCTTTGTGGCAAACGCGGATGCCACGCGCTACCTGGAGTTCAACCTCTGCCCCAACGGTGCCTGGTGGGCCTGCGTGTTCACCGCCCCGCGCGTGAAGGATGAATCCGCCCCGCCCCTGCCCGCCGTGCAGACACGCGGCTGCATTCAGGACGACGGCTCCTGGGAGTGCCGCGCAGAGCTGCCCATAGCGTACCTGGAGGCCCTGGGTATGCCGCCCGTCCGCTGCCGCCTGGCCGCCGCAGCCATCCAGAACTCCCCGGACTACACCTACCTCACCACGTCCGACGACCAGAGCGGGGAGCCGGACTTCCACCGCCCCGGCTCCTGGCCCCTTGCCTGCATCCTTTGACCGCCATGCCGAGAATCATGCAGGAATGCGTGGAGCGCATCAAGGGGTCGATTGACATCGTGGAGCTCATCGGCCGCTACCTCCAGCTGCGGCGCGCGGGCAACTCGTGGAAGGCGTGCTGCCCGTTCCACAATGAGAAAACGCCCTCCTTCCATGTGAACCCGGCGCGGCAGGCCTTCAAGTGCTTCGGCTGCGGCGTGGGCGGGGACGGCGTGAAGTTCCTGATGATGTTCGAGAATCTGGACTACCCCACCGCCCTGCGCCGCATTGCGGATATGAACGGCATCCCGGTCATTGAGGAGGAGGAAAACCCGGAGGCCGCGCGCCTCCGCCAGCTGCGCTCCCGCATCATCCAGCTCAACACCCTCGCCGCAGACTATTTCCACCGCAAGCTCTGCCGCGACAAGGCGGCCGCCCATGTGCGCGAGTATCTCAAGCAGCGTGAATTCAACATCGATATCGCCAAGGCCTGGGAACTCGGCTGGGCTCCGCCAGAATACCGCGAGCTCGCCGATATCGCCTCGTCCCGCGGCATGGATTCCCGCCTGCAGGAGGATGCCTACCTGCTGGGCAGCAGCGGCCGCGGCGCATACCCCGTCTTCCGGGACCGCCTCATGTTCCCCATCCGCAACGTGCGCGGTGAGGTGGTGGGCTTCTCCGGCCGCATCATGCAGGAGGGCCAGGACCCCCGCAAGTACGTGAACACCGCGGAAACCGCCGCCTTCCGCAAGGGTGAGCTCCTCTTCGGCCTCCACAAGGCCACCGGGCCCATCGGCAAGGCCGGCATGTGCGTGGTTGTCTGCGAGGGTCAGCTGGATGTTATTGCCTGCCATGAAAAGGCCGATATCCGCAACGCCGTGGCCGGCCTGGGGACCGCGTTCACCGATGAGCACGCCAAGATGCTCCACAAGTACGCCAAGAAGGCCATTCTGTGCTATGACGGCGACAACGCCGGCATCAAGGCCAGTGAAAAGACCTTCCGCAAGCTCGCCCAGGTGGGCATGGAGGTCTATCAGGCTCCCCTGCCCCCGGGGGAAGACCCGGATTCCCTTATCAAGCACAGCGGTCCGGAAGCCCTGCGCGCCGCCATTGATGCCGCAAAACCCTATCTGGAGCTCCGCGCCGGGCTGGAGCTCGCCGCCGTGCACGACACCAACGACCGCGCCGCCCTCATCCCCCGCATGGCGGATCTGGCGGCGGAAATCACCGATTCCAACCGCCGGGATGTGGCCGTGGCGGATTTGGCAACCCGCCTCAACACCGGGCTGGATGCCTTCCGCACCACCGTGAACGATATCATCCGCGCCCGCAAGGAGGACACCCGCCAGAACTTCCGGTACACGGAGGAAGAAGCCTACCCGGACTACGACGAGGAGGAAGCCGCAGCCTACGAACCGCAGGGAATGGAGCAAATGCCGCCGCGCCGCATCGTTCCCGCCATCATCCACCGCGCCATCAGCGGCATCCTTGTGCTGGCCGCCGGGCACAAGGAACTGCAGAACCTCTTTGTGGAGCGCATTGCCGACCTGCAGGAACCCATCAGGGTCCTTCCCGGCGGGGAAATCCTGCAGCGCTTCATGGAAAAGCTCCCGGAACCCGGCAATGATGAGCAATGGCAGCAGTTCATCGCCTCCCTCACCCCGGAGCAGGCCGCAGCCCTCCAACAATTCAGCAACTCCCCACTGCAAGTCGGAAATGATTGGGAATCATACGTCAATTCTGCATGCAGCATCGCCGCCCGCGAGACGATCAAGGCCGAAATCGACACCCTCAACGCCAGCAGCAGAAATCCCGACCTCTCTCCAGAAGAACGCCAAAATATCGGCTGCCGGATTCTCGAACTTCGCAGGCTTTTGAATGAAAGTCATGATTGAATGTCGGACAAGTCTCAAGACATTTTTAAGGTAGCGTATACCGTAACGCATTGCTCTGAAATTATTTGCGATTGACAATATTTGCTTCTCTTTGTAAAATATTAGGTCAATTTCTTTGACGGGAAATTTCGTCTTGACTCCACGGCAAGGGCTTGTATACTGGGCTTCGTCAAAGTTATTGACAATTCATCTTCATAATTTTTCATAAAGCACTTGTTACAAGATAATTATATGGGTCAGAACACGCTGCAATTTCCTGATGAGATACCGGTGACCTCGCATTACCGGCTGTGGTCGCTTTTGGGAGAGGTATCGGCACAGCTTCGGGAGGTGCAGGCGGCTGTCCTTCCCCCGCAAGTGGCGGCGGAAGTGGAGGAGACATACCTTCGGCGCGGTGCTGCAGCCATCTATGCAGCAAGCGGCAACCAGTTGTCGGAGAACGAGATAGATGATATTGCGGGCCGCGGTGAGGAGGGGCGCTTGGGAGAAAGTGCGCGAGAATCGGAAATTTGGAACGTGCTGCAGGCATGCCACGGCCTGGTGCGCGCCACGCGCAAGGAAACCCCGCCCAAGTTGGATACGGATTACCTGGGCCGCATCAACGCCACGGTGCTGGCGGGGCTGGAACTGCCGGCGGGCGAAACCGCCGGGGAGGTGCGGCGCGGAGAGCGCGGGGGCATGGGTGTTCCCGCTGCGGATTGCCGCCTCTGCCTGGAACGCTACTGCGATTGGCTGGCATCGGGCACCTTTGCGGTGCAGCGCGATGAGCTGCTGTTGGTTATCGGCATCCTGCGCGCCATGATGGCGCAGGTGTACCTGCTGCGCATCAGCCCCTACGCGGACGCCAACGCGCGCACCGCGCGCCTGACGGAGCTGTATCTTCTCCTGCGGGCGGGAGTGCCTGCTCCGGCAGC
This sequence comes from Akkermansia sp., assembly GCA_045641125.1. GTDB lineage: Bacteria > Verrucomicrobiota > Verrucomicrobiia > Verrucomicrobiales > Akkermansiaceae > Akkermansia. The sequence continues at coordinate 7,433 of JAZUGI010000067.1, read as the reverse complement.
CATGCTGACAGCCGTACACTATGCCGCCACGCGCAGCCGTTTTTTGGAGGAGCTTGCGGCGCTGGATGTGCCGGAGGGCACGGTGCTCATGGATTCCTACTTCATCTACGCCCTGCAAGGCTGGGCGGATGCCCTGCGCGGGCTGCTGGCGGACCTGCGGGAGCGCAGTCTCTGCGCGGTCTGGCGCCTGCATGTGCAGGATGTGTTCCGCCATGCCTCCACGGAAAAGACCGCCACGCGCCGCAGGGATCTCCTGCTCTCCCTGCCCGCGCACCCCATGCCCATTGCCAAGTTTGCAGACATTCCGCAAGGGGTGTTCTACACCCACTACCGCCACAAGAACCTGCGTACGCTCACCCGCGACCTGGCGGAGCTGGTGCAGATGGGGCTTCTGGAATCCACCCGCGCCGGTTTCCGCCCCCGCATGGAGACCCTGCGCCCTTGGGAAAAGCGCTAAATCAGAGATTGTGCTTGCTAGCGCGCGCGAATGCGTATAGAATGCCGCGCATGAGCAACGAGGAAAAGAAAGATTTCATCCGCGAATGGATTGCGGCTGACCTTGAGGAAAAGCACTACGATGCGCCTATCACGCGCTTTCCGCCGGAGCCTAACGGCTATCTGCACATCGGCCACGCCAAGGCCATTTGCCTGGATTTCGGCATCGCCAAGGAATACGCCCACCGCGGGGCCGTGTGCCACCTGCGCTTCGACGATACGAACCCCTGCAAGGAGGACGTGGAGTTCGTGAACTCCATCCAGGAGGACATCCACTGGCTCGGGTTCGACTGGGGCGAGCACCTGTACTGGGCCTCCAACATCTTTGATTTCTACTACGAGTGCGCCGTGGACCTCATCAAGCAGGGCCTGGCGTACGTGGACGAGCAGGACCGCGAGACCATGCGCCTGCAGAAGGGAGACCTCACACACCCCGGCACCCCCTCCCCCTTCCGTGACCGCCCGGTGGAGGAGAACCTGGCGCGCTTCCAGGACATGAAGGACGGCAAGTTCGCGGAGGGCGCGGCCGTGCTGCGCGCCAAGATTGACCTGGCCAGCAGCAACATGAACATGCGCGACCCCGTGATCTACCGCATCTCCTACGACCCGCACCACAACTCCGGCGACAAGTGGTGCATCTACCCGATGTACGATTTCGCCCACCCGCTGGAGGATGCCTACGAGCGCGTGACGCATTCCCTCTGCACGCTGGAGTTTGAGAACCACCGCCCGCTGTACGACTGGGTCATCGACCATTGCAAGGTGCCCGCCCGCCCGCAGCAGAGGGAATTCTCCCGCCTCAACATCACCTACACCGTCATGAGCAAGCGCAAGCTGCGCCAAATGGTGGAGGAGGGCTTTGTGGCCGGGTGGGACGACCCCCGCATGCCCACCATCTGCGGCATGCGCCGCCGCGGCTACCCCGCCAAGGCCATCGTGGATTTCTGCGAGGGCGTGGGTATCACCAAGTTCAACGGCAACACGGATGTGGCCCGCCTGGAGAACGCCGTGCGCGCCGAGCTCAACACCAACGCCGAGCGCCGCATGGCCGTGCTCAAGCCCCTCAAGCTCGTCCTCACCAACGTGCCGGACGACTTCGAGGAAGAGGTGGAAGTTGTCATCAACCCGGAGAAGCCGGAGCTGGGCAACCGCAAGCTCACCCTCACCAAGGAGGTCTGGATTGAGCGCGACGACTTCATGGTGGAACCGCCCAAGAAATACAAGCGCCTCTCCCCCGGGGCCTGCGTGCGCCTGCGCGGCGGCTACTGCATGATCTGCCAGGGCTACGCCGCGGAGGATGACGGCACCGTTACCGAGGTGCGCGCGGAAATCATCCCCGGCACGGTGGGGGCAAACCCGCCGGAGGGCATCAAGTGCAAGGGTGCCATCCACTGGGTTTCCGCCAAGTACGGCGTGAAGGCGGAAGTGCGCCTGTACGACCGCCTGTTCAAGGACGAGGCCCCGGATGCCAACCCGGAGGGCTTCCTGGCATCGCTGAACGCGGATTCCCTCACCACCATCACGGATGCCGTGGTGGAGCCGGCGCTGGCCGCCGCGCCCAACGAGTTCCTCTGCCAGTTCGAGCGCACGGGCTACTTTGTGGCGGACCGCTACGACCACTCCCCGGAGCATCCCGTCTTCAACCGTTCCGTCGGCCTGCGTGATTCCTGGGCAAAAAGCCAACAGTAAACAACATGGGTACCATTGAATTTCCCGCCAAGGACGGAGCGTTCGACATGAACGACTTTATCAACCGCTGTGACGCCGCCGTGAGCGGTGAGGACACCACCCCCCAGCCCCAGGAACCCGCCCCTGCCCCCGCTCCCGCGGAGGTGCCGGCCGGCGCGGTGCCCGTGGCGGACGGACCGGACCCCATCGAATACTCCCCGCTGGCGGAGGTGATTGAGGAGCTGCGGCTCGGCAAGCTCATTCTGGTAACGGACGACCCCAGCCGCGAGAACGAGGCGGACCTGGTGTGCGCCGGGCAGTTTGCCACGCCGCAGAACATCAATTTCATGGCCACACACGCACGCGGGCTCATCTGCGTGCCCATGGCACCGGAACGCGTGGATGCCCTGGGCCTGCCCATGCAGACCCAGCACAACACGGAAAAGCTGCACACCGCCTTCACCGTGAGCGTGGATGCCCATGAGGGCACCACCACCGGCATCAGCGCCTTCGAGCGTTCCATCACCACCATGAAGCTCGCGGACCCCGCCGCCACGCTCGCCGATTTCGAGCAGCCCGGCCACAGCTTCCCCCTGCGGGCGCGGGAGGGCGGCGTGCTGCGCCGCGCCGGCCACACGGAAGCCACCGTGGATCTCATGCGCATTGCCGAACTGCAGCCCGTGGGCGTGTGCTGTGAAATCATGAAGGAGGACGGCACCATGGCCCGCCTGGGCGAGCTGGGCAGCTTCCAGAAGAAATTCGGCCTCAAGGCATGCTCGCTCGCGCAAATCATCGAGTACCGCCAACGCACGGAAACCCTCATTGAGCGGGATACGGTGGTGAAACTGCCCACCGCGTTCGGAGATTTCATGTGCCACTCCTACCACTCCAAGGTGGACGGCCAGACCCACCTGGCCCTGGTGCACGGGGAGATTGACCCGCAGAAGCCCGTGCTCTGCCGCGTGCACAGCGAATGCCTCACCGGTGATGTCTTCGGCAGCCGCCGCTGCGATTGCGGTGACCAGCTGCACCGCGCCATGGAGCGCGTGGCCAAGGAGGGCGGCATCATCCTCTACCTGCGCCAGGAGGGGCGCGGCATCGGCCTTTCCGCCAAGCTCCACGCATACAAGCTCCAGGAACAGGGGCTGGACACCGTGGATGCCAACATCGAGCTCGGCTTTGCCCCGGACCTGCGAGACTACGGCGTGGGCGCGCAAATCCTGCGTGACCTGGGCGTGCGCCACCTGCGCCTGCTCACCAACAACCCGCGCAAGATTGTGGGCCTCTCCGGCCACGGGCTGGATGTGGTGGAGCACCTGCCCATCTCCATCCCCCCCAACGAGGACAACGCCCACTATCTGGAGACCAAGCGCGACCGCATGGGACACATGATTTAAGACACCGCCTCCACCATGGTCCCTCCGTTTGAAGCAAGACAGTACTCCGACAGCCAGGTCAAGAAGGCCGGGGAGAAGCTGAAGCACCCTGAAAACCTGGCGCCGCAGGAGCGCGCCGCCGCCATTCAGGTGCTGGTGAACTACCGCCTGCTCCACTACGCGCCGCTCAACACCTTCCAGGCCACGCTGCGCAAGCGGCTCAAGGCGCTCGGATGCTCCAAGGCCATCGTGGCGCAGCGCATCAAGCGCCTTCCCACCATCCTGGAGAAGCTGCAGCGCTTCCCCTCCATGCAGCTCAACCGCATGCAGGATATCGGGGGCATCCGCACCATCGCCGCCAACATGGCGGAGCTGGATAAAATCTACGCTTCCTATGCGGCCAACCGCGGCCGCATGCGCCACCAGGTGGTGCGCATGGACGACTATGTGGCCCGGCCGAAGGAATCCGGCTACCGCGGGCGCCACATTGTATTCCGATACAGCCACAAGCTGCCGGACTACAACGGGCTGCAAGTGGAGATGCAGTTCCGCACCCGCCTGCAGCACGTGTGGGCAACCGCCGTGGAAACATTCGAGGCCTTTATGGGGGAGCAATTCAAATCCAGCAAAGGTGATACCCGCTGGCTGGAATTCTTTGCCCTCGTTTCCAGCGCCTACGCGCTTCAGGAGAAACAGCCCGTGCTGGCGCGCCACAGCGCCCTCTCACCCGCGCAGTTGCTCGAAAACATCCGCAAGATGGAGCATGAGCTCTGCGTGCTGAAGAAAATCCAGGGCTTTTCCTCCGTTTCCAAGCTGCTGCCCAACATCACCAAGGTGCAGGATTCATACGCGGTCCTGCTGCTGGACACCCATGAGAAAGCCGCCCAAGTACGCCTTTTCCCAGTGAGCCAGTACATGGAGGCATACGACTGCTACTCGCGCGAGGAGCAGCGCAGCGAGGGGGATTCCCGCCGGCAGGTGGTGCTGGTGAAAACGGATTCTCTCCTGCGTCTGCAGAAAGCGTACCCCAACTATTTTGCCGATCTCAAGGAGTTCAGGCAGCACTTGCTGCGCATCATTGCTCCCTCATGACGCGGCATGTCCTGAAAACTCATTTTCAGAACAGGAAAAACGCGCTAGAATAGCCGCAGAAAAAACAATCATGCCGGAAAACGACCCTCAGAAAAACCTTCCGCCCACCCCGCCGCAACAAAGCCCCGGTTCCTCGCCGAACTGGGGATTGATGATACTCACAACCATCATTGCGGGCATCCTGCTGGTAGCCTTCGTGTTCGATGGCGCGCTGGCGCCGCCCGCCAAGGCGATGAAGCTCGACGAGTTCCAGAACGACTACCGCAGCGGCCTTATCGTACAGCACGACCAGAAGAACTTCCCCATCGAGGTGGTCACGAGCGACGGCAGCAGCGAGGGTGTCATCACCGCCTACCGCTACCGCAAGGCCCCGCAGTTCAAGCGGACCACCTTCTTCATGCCCTTCACGGATTCGGATGCCCTGCGCACCCTCTGCAACCGCTACGGCATCGTCAACAGCCCCGCACCCGCACCGGACCTCTCGCAGGCGCACCGCGTGTGGACCACCGAGCAGCTGGCGCGCCTGGGCGAGGAAGGCCGCATTCTCACCGTTCCGCAGCCCCCGGTCATCGTGGACATGGCCTCGGAGCAGCCCGTGATTGTGGGTGAGGTGCGCGTGCCGCTCACCGAGAAGGTGAACCAGAAGGATGTGGAGCCGGTGCGTGTGGATTTCAACCGCGCCTTCCAGGGCAACACCGTGTCCGCCCTGCTGGGGGATGGCATCAACTACCGCGTGGACAACAACTCCTGGGGCGCATTCCTGATGAACAGCCTGCCCATTATCCTGCTGGTGCTGCTGTTCATCTTCTTCATGCGCGTGCAGAGCGGCGGCCCCGGCAGCGCGGCCAAGTTCTCCCGCAGCCGCGCCCGCCTGCTGGACCCCGGCAGCAACAACGTCACCTTTGATGATGTGGCCGGCATCTCTGAAGCCAAGGAGGAGGTGTGGGAGATTGTGGAGTTCCTGCGCAACCCCAAGAAGTTCCGCAACCTGGGCGGCAATATCCCCAAGGGCGTGCTCATGGTGGGCCCCCCCGGAACGGGCAAGACCCTGCTGGCCCGCGCCATTGCCGGTGAGGCGGACGTGCCGTTCTACACCATCTCCGGCTCGGATTTCGTGGAGATGTTCGTGGGTGTGGGTGCCAGCCGCGTGCGAGACATGTTCGCGGAGGCCAAGAAGCACTCCCCGTGCCTGATTTTCATTGATGAGATTGACGCAGTGGGCCGCCACCGCGGCCACGGCGTGGGCGGCGGCCATGATGAGCGCGAGCAGACGCTCAACGCCCTTCTGGTGGAGATGGACGGCTTCACCGCCAACGAGAACGTGATTGTGATAGCCGCCACCAACCGCGTGGACGTGCTGGATCCCGCCCTGCTCCGCCCCGGCCGCTTTGACCGCCAGGTGGTGGTTCACCTGCCGGATGCCGGCGGCCGTGAGCAGATTCTCAAGGTGCACGCCCGCAAGGTGAAGCTGGCCCCCAACGTGGACCTCAAGCCCATTGCCCGCGCCACCACCGGGTTCTCCGGCGCAGAGCTCGCCAACCTCGTGAACGAGGCCGCCCTCATCGCCGCACGCAAGAACCAGCAGGCCGTCACCCAAGACGACCTCGAGGATGCCCGCGAGAAGGTGCGCTGGGGCCGCGAGCGCCGTTCCCTGGAAATCTCCGACAAGGAGAAGTACATGACCGCCATCCATGAGGTGGGCCATGCCATGTGCCTGCTCAAGACGGACCTCTCCAAGACCCTGCCCCTGCACAAGGTCACCATCATCCCGCGCGGCCCCGCGCTGGGCGTGACCATGATGCTGCCGGATGAGGACCAGCACAGCGAGTACAAGAAGGACCTCCTGGATTACATTGTGATGGCCATGGGCGGCCGCTGCGCGGAGCAGGTGGTGCTCGGCGATATCTCCGGCGGCGCGCGCGGCGATATCCAGCAGGCCACCGCCGTGGCCCGCAAGATGGTCTGCGTGTACGGCATGAGCGAGAAGCTCGGCCCCATCGAATACGGCACCAACCACAACGAGGTCTTCCTGGCGCGCGATATGTCGCAAACCACCCGCAACTTCTCCGAGCACACCGCCCAGATTATCGACGAGGAAATCCAGCGCATCGTCACGGAGAACTACGAGCGCGCCCTGCGCATCCTCTCGGAGAACAAGGACCGCCTCCTCCTCATTGCAGAAAAGCTGCTGGAGTATGAAACCCTCACCGGTGAGCAGGTGCAGGAGCTGCTGGACAACGGCGTGCTCAGCAACCCGCCGCAGAAGGAGCTCCCCCCGGAACTGCCGGAGCTCCAGCCCGCCCCGGAACAGGAGTCGGCGCAGGATGACAACAACGATACCACCCCTCAACCATGACCAGCCAAGAACTAGCCATTGCATGCGCCAAGGCGGCAGACAACGCCAAGGCTTCCAACATTGCCGTGTACGACCTGCGCGGCTCCTCCAACCTCACGGATTTCGCCGTGGTCTGCACCGCCACCTCCGTGCCGCACCTCCGCGCCGTGCTGCGCGATGTGGACAAGGATGTCGCAGAGCAGTACGAGCTGCTGCCCACCTACGCGGAGCGCACGCCAAACGCCCTCTGGTCCGTGCTGGACTACATTGATGTGATGGTCCACGTGATGGCCGGGGAGGTGCGCGAGTTCTACAACCTCGAACAGTTTTGGAAAGAGGAGAACAAGGTGGAGTGGGAATAACGCCTTGTGAACTTCACGCGCCCTGCGGCGCGGTATAACACGATATAACAAAGAGGGGGGCCCCGCACAAGGCCCGGGGGGCCCCTGGTTTTGGTTTTGCGGGAT
>JAZUGI010000066.1:0-3204 GCA_045641125.1 Akkermansia sp. | reverse complement strand
GGGAAGGGGGGGCCGCCGGCGTAGCGCAGGTCCGGCACGGGGGTGCAGTCTGCCGCGAAAAGCCCCTTCTGGTGCTGCGGCCAGTTGCCCACCACGTCGTCTGAATCCGTGAGGTACAGGCGGGTCACCGCGCCGCTCTTCTCATCGTACTCCAGCCCCCACAGGGAAACCATGTGTCCGCCGGAGAGCAGCTCGTGCCCGGCGGCATCGTAGTGCCGCAGGCCCAGCGCCACGGAATAGCCCTGCTCCAGCAGGGTGCGCAGCGTGGCCCCCACATTGCCGGAGCCATTGAACGCCGGGGCCTTGTAGAGCAGGAGATCCCGCTCCTTCAGCGGGGCGGGGGCGCGGCGCCCCTGCGCGGCGGCTTGCGGCGCCAGCCTCATCTGCGGCGGCGGGGGCGTGCCGTCCATCCACCAGCGCAGGCAGTGGTATGTGGAGCCCGTGACATCCGGGAATGCGCTGCGAAAAGCGTTCCACACGGCATCAATGCCCTTGGGCGCCTGTGATGCCGCCGTTTCCCGCGGGTGCAGATCCTGCCACCACGCCACCATGTTGGCCGCCGTGCTGCCCCAGCACAAGTCGCCGTCCTTGTCCAGGCACTTGTCGGCATCGTACCATCCGTGTTCCGCGGTTACGCCCTTCACCCAGAGGGAAGCGGCATGGCAGGGCGCGGCTGCCAGCAGCGCCGCAGCCAGGGCCAACAGGGGAATTCGGGTTCTCATGCCGCCATCTTATGCGCCCGCGCCCGCCGCGTCAAGCAGAATGAGGATTCGCCGCACCGGGATTCACCCCTGTTTTCCCTCAAAAAAAGCAAGCCTGCCGTATGGGGCAGGCTTGCTGAATCGTCTAGCTCCGGCGGGAATCGAACCCACATCAAAGGTACCGGAAACCTTCGTCCTATCCATTGAACGACGGAGCCGTGGTGCGGGGAGCATCATGCCACAGGCGCGGCCGGCGTGTCAAGCCCCCAGCGTGACTGCGGCCGTTTTCCGATTTTTCTTCTTCTTCTTGAGAATATCTTCGTATTTATGTCTCGCATCCTCTCCGGTGAAGTTTTTTTCGTCCTTGGCCGGTTTGCTCTTCTTCGGGCTCTCCGTATTCCGGGGAGCGGGCGATGTGTTGGGCTTTTCCGAGCGCTCCTGGTTCATGTGGGCTATGGGAAGGGCCAACACCCGGCTTCCCCGGAGCTCAATGCCCAGTTCCTTGACAATGGCGTGCGCCATTACCAGGTGCCCGGTTCCGTTGGGGTGCAATGCGTTGCTTTTCCATTCGGCCTTGTCGCCATTGCCGCCGCATAGTTCCTGCCAATATGCCTGGTGGTCCACCAATAGGCATTCTTGCCGGTCTGCGACAAGTCTCACGGAAGCGTAGGTTCTTGTCTGGGTTGGAGAGGGGCATGGCACTTCCAGTACGGGAATGGCCCCGTGCTTGCGAATATGCTCTACAATGGTGGTGAGGTGGTCTTGGTATTCTTGTTCGGAAGCCTCCTTGTTGCCCAGGTAGACAAAAACGATGTCCGCATTGAATTGGCCGAGCTGCCACTCCTCTTTTTCCATGAAACGGGCGGTACCCTCGCCGCTTTCCGCAGCATTGATGAAAAGGTCACCTTTGCGGTGCCCCTCACCAATCTTGTATTCCCAGCGTATGATTTCCGCGAGATGCTCCTCGTATGAGCGCAGTCCGTATGTGTGCCAGGCTCCCTGTGTAACACTGTTGCCGATGAAAATCCATATCATGGATTTTTTGTAGTCATCGAGCATCTCGTGCAGGGCTGCATAGTCGGAGAGCTTTTTGTTGCGCTGCAAAATTTCATCTGCCGTTTTTGCCCAGCACCCCGCACAGAGTGCCGTGGACAACAGGGTAGACAGAATAATGCAGCTGAATCTTCCCATGTCTGCATGGAGATTGCCCTACTCCGTGGGGAGTTTGAGGGTGGGGCTGTTCTGGGGAGCCAGGCCGAGCTCCTTGGCGAGCGTCATGGCCATGACGCGGTGTCCGAGCTGGTTGGGGTGCAGGGCGTTGTTCATCCAGTTCTGCTTGGCGGTGTCGCTGCCGGAAATCTCCTTCCAGTAGGCGGCGTGGTCCACCAGCAGGCACTTCTCCTTGTCTGCCACGGTGCGCACGGCCTCCGCATAGTCGGGGCGGTTGGCCTGGCCGTCCGTGGTGGGGGTGGGTACCTGCAGCACGGGAATGGCTTTCATCTTGCGCACCATGCCCACGATGGAGGAGAGGTCGTGCTTGAACTTGTTCAGGTCCTTGACCTTGTTGGCATCGTTGATACCGAAATTGATGAAGACGACATCCGGTTTGAACTGGGTGAGCCTCCACTTGGCCTGGGGGAGGAACCCGGTGGCGGTTTCACCGCTCACGCCGGTGTTGAGCACAATGTCCTCCTTGCGCAGGCCGCGCCTGGAGCCGTACTCCCACTTGATGATTTCCATCCACAGCTCCGGATAGCTGCGGAACCCGTTGGTGTGCTGCGCGCCGTGGGTGATGCTGTCTCCCACAAAGAGCCACAGTATGGGCTTTTCCGTGTTGTCCACCTTGCTGTGCAGGGCCTTGTAGTCCGGCAGCTTGGCGTTGCGGGCGTTCACATCGGCAAGGGAATCCGCGCGGCAGGTGCCGCAGAGGGCAAGCGCGGCGCAGGCGGTGGCCACAAGTGTTTTCATGTTCATGGCTGCATTCTACCCCGCTGCACGGCAATTTGTCAATCAAAACGAAATATCCCGCCGCCGGGGCCGCGCCGCTGCCGCACCCGCCAGACCGCTTGGCATGCGGGCTGGCGGGCGGCATGCCGCAGGGCAGGGGGGCAAAGGTTGACACCGCCGCTTCCGCCCGGTATGATGCGCGCGCACATGGAGACGAGAGTTTTGGAGATTGACCCGCTGGAGGATTGCCGCGCCGCGTACCGCGAGGCGGCCGCCCTGCTGGCGGAGGGGCAGCTGGTGGCCATACCCACGGAAACGGTGTACGGCCTGGGGGCGGACGCGTTCAACGCGGATGCCGTGGCGCAGGTGTTTGCCGTGAAGGAACGCCCGCATTTCGACCCCCTCATCTGCCATCTGCCGAACGCCGCCGCCGTGCATGAGATTGCCGATGTGCCGGAGGAGCTGCGCGGGCTGGTGGACACGCTGGCCGCGGAGTTCTGGCCGGGGCCCATGACGCTTGTGCTGCCGCGCAAGGCGTGCGTGCCGGATATCGTGA
>JAZUGI010000065.1:0-6845 GCA_045641125.1 Akkermansia sp. | reverse complement strand
CTATGTGTACGGCAAGAAGGCAGCGTAACACCACCCAGGCAAGATTAACCACAAACTGATTCAAGAGATATGAAAAGGCTTATGATCATGATGCTCGCCGCAAGCTTGGTGAGCTGCCACGAGGAGAAGAAGGAAGCCCCCGCTCCGGAGCCCCAGCCCGCCACCGCTCCCCCGGCGGGCACGCAGAGCCCCAACCAGGCGGGTTCCTTCGCCAAGGCCAAGGAATCCGTCACCGATGACGGCTACATCGTCTTTGCCTACGCCGCGGATTGGGACCGCTACAGCGAATCTTTCGCCAAGGCCTGGATTACCAACGAGGAAATCCAGAAGGCCGCCGGCAGCGCCCGCCTGCTGCTTGCCCCCGTCTACCAGGCCGATAACGAGAAGGTGAAGAAGGCCCTCAATGATTTCTGGGGCTTCATCCCGGAGAATGCTCGCAGTTTCCAGGCGGAAACCTACCCCGCCATCATGATGTTCGACAAGGATGGCCGCCACTACGCGGATATCTACGGGCCGGACATGCTGACGCGCACCCCGGCGGATATTGCCGCGGATGTGTCCGGCAAGCTGGAGCTGCTGCACCGCCAGGCGGACCTGCTCAAGAAGGCGGGAGAGGCATCCGGCGCAGAGGCTGCCCGCCTGCTGGGCGAGGCTGCCACGCTGGAGGGTATTGCCGCCCCGGAGAAGATGCTCGACCGGGTGAAGCAGGCCGACCCGGAGGATGAGAGCGGCTATGTGCGCCGCCTTTCCTTCAATGGCCTCTCCTTTGCAGACCAGAAGCGCAAGCAGGTGGCAGACCTCGGCTCCAAGGAGGAGAAGTGGGCTGCCATTCAGGAGGTTGCCAAGGAGGTGGAGGGCATGCTGGAGGACAACGCCTACACCAACGCCCAGAAGCAGGAGATGTGCTCCGCCGTGATTGGTGCCCTTCACCGCGACGGCGGCTACAAGGGCAGCCTCCAGATTCCCAAGTGGGCCAAGCGCATGACCGAGCTCGACCCCGAATCCATCCTTGGCCGCTCCGGCAAGGTGGTGCCGGAGGTTTGGTCCTGGAAGCTCAACTACGCAGAGGGCTGGACCCCCTCCGGAATCCCGGATGACAAGACGCCCATCGCCCTGCGCGGTGACCTTCCCATCTCCGATCCCGGTTCCTACACCCTGCAGTTCATGTACCAGAAGGGCAAGGATCCCCTCCGCATTGCAAAGGTGATGCTCTACGACGGTGATGAGCTGCTCTCCGAGGACGAACACGAGGGCGAGGCCTCCAAATCCCCCCGCAACAACAGCTACACCGTGACCGCGGATGCCAAGGTCAAGAAGCCCAGAGTCTTCATCATCTTCGACAATGGAGACAAGCGGGATTCCTACGGCATCATCCGTATCGACAACGAGTGATCGGCCGTACCGGCAAATTCTCAAGACCTCCCGGTTTGTAATCGGGAGGTCTTTTTAACACCCGGTTCCCCTTGTTGTTTCCAAGTCTCTCTCTCCTGCACGCCCCGGGGCATTCACGGCAATCCCGGTTCGCCATCATCTCAGCGCACGCTCTTGAGGGCAAGCTCGAAGGCGCGGATTGTGCTGGAGGGGTTGGCAATACCCTTGCCGGCAATGTTGAAGGCCGTGCCGTGGTCCGGGCTCACGCGCAGGCGCGGCAGGCCCAGCGTTACGTTCACCGCATTGTCGAAATCCACCAGCTTGAGCGGAATGAGCCCCTGGTCGTGGTAGGGGCACAGCACGGCGTCGTACAGCCCCTCCACGGCATCGCGGTACACGCAATCCGGCACGCAGGGCCCGCAGATGCTGCAGGAGGGCAGGGCGGCCTGCAGCTGTTGCACGGCGGGGGAGATGGTGTCTATTTCCTCCCTGCCGAAAGCGCCGCCCTCTCCGGCGTGCGGGTTGAGCGCGGCCACGGCAATGCGCGGGGCAGTGTGTCCGGTGCGCTGCAGGAAATCCGCCAGCAGCTTGCCGATGCGCACCAGCTCCGCCGGGGTGAGCAGCTTCGGCACGCGGTTCAGCGCCTCGTGGATGGTGCCGAGCGCCACCGTGAGATGCCGCCCCGTGAGACACATGGCGAAATTCTCCCCCACGCCCAGGCGCGCTGCAAAGAATTCGGTCTGCCCGGGAAACTCAAACCCCACGGCGTGCAGCCCCTCCTTGCAGACGGGAGCGGTGACCACGGCATCGATACTGCCGCTGCGCAGGGCTTCCGCCGCCAGTTCCAGATGCTCCAGCGCGGCGCGCGCGGTGCTTTCATCTGGCTTGCCGGGCGTGGCATGCACGGTTTTGCCGATGAGGCGGTATTCCGCGCCCTGCGGGAGTTGGGGCAGGGCCTTGGCGATGATTTCCGGGCCTATTCCTGCCTGGTCTCCCAGGGTGTAGCCGACGATGGGGCTCTGCAGGCTCATGGCTTGGGCTGCTGCGCGGCGGGTGCGTTCTTTTCCTGTGCCGTCTTTTCCTGGGCTGCATCCGCGTGCTGCGCCGGGCGGTAGGAGCGCTCCGTGTTGATATACTGCGCGTTGGTGTCGCGCTCCTCGAACTTGAGGTCGGCATCCATGGAGGCATGGTAGACCACGGTGAGCGCCAATCCCAGGATGGCGGGTACCAGGATGAGGGTGCCGAGACAGGTCTTCATGCGTCAAATTGTACAGCCCGACCGCCAAATTGCAATGATTATTTGCCCGGCAGAGCCCCTGCGCGCGTATTTTGTTTGAAAAGGTGAAAAAACCGCTTGACGCAGGGCGGCTCATTTGCTAAAGTTGGCAGCAACCTAGGTTGGTTACGTACTATTACCATGAAAGCGACACTTCTCTATTCTTCCGCACTGGCTGCAGCCGTAGTCCTGCTGCCCTCCTGCACCTGCCAAAGGGCACACCGCGCCGCCCAGGCGCCCGCCCCTCAGTGCTGCATCCCGGCAATCAACTCTCCCGTGCACGTGTACTCCAACACCGAGTCCTCCGAGGTGGTCCAGAAGCAGCTGGCGGCCAAGCGCAAGATGCTCCAGGAGACACAGGCGGATTCCGAGGCAGAGCGCAAGGAGCACACTTTCGTGCAGTCTGCCGCGCCTGATTTGTACGCCAACCAGGACTACCAGTGGCTGCACAACCAGATTCTCACGGACAACGCCCGCAAGTCCAAGGAGCTTTCCACTGATATCTCCAATCTCTCCCACGGTCGTTAAGCCTTTCTTTTTTCACAAATGATCTTGGTTCGGCCCGCAGCGCGTCTGCGGGCCGTTTTTTTGCCGGTTCGGGGAAAACCCTCTTGCACGGAAAGGGAAAAAATGTTAGAATCCCTCTAGCTGGATTCGGGGCCTCCGCGGCTCCCGCGCATCTTCCAAATCATAAACAACAAGATATCAAAATGAAATCGCATTGTACCAAAATGTTTTTCGCCCTGCTGTGTACGGCTGCGGCCGGCACGGCTGTCATTTGCATCTCCAAGGGGCTGCACAACAGCATGGTGAATTCCCAGCAGCCGCCCACGCCTGCCGACCCTGTGGAGGCTGCAAACCAGGCCAAGACTGTGCTGGAATACAAGTGCGCCGCCTGCCATGCCGCGGATGCCAAGCCCAACGCCTTCCTCAACACGCTTTCGCTCGGCCTCATGCAGCGCCACGTGGATGCCGCCAAGGCCAGCTTCACCATAGAGCCTGACCATTCGCTGCACTCCGGCGTGGTGGACTACCTGAAGATGGACCGCGTGCTCTCCACGCGCCGCATGCCCCCGGCATCGTACTCCGCTGTGCACCTGGGCAGCGCGCTCACGCCCACGGATGTGGCCGCCCTGCGCAGCCACTACAAGGCAGAGGGCGCCCAGCTCCGCATGTTCATTCCCATCTCTCCCGCGCCGGCTCCCGCCACCCGCGCGGAGCAGGCCCGCGTGCTGCTCGGCCACCTCCTCTATAACGACCCCCGCCTGTCCACCACCAACGAGGTGGCCTGCGCCTCCTGCCACGACCTCACCAAGGGCGGCACCGACAACAAGCCGAAGTCCGACGGTGTGCCCGGTGCGGACGGCAAGCCGCAGAAGGGCGGCGTGAACGCCCCCACCGTATTCAACGCCGCCGGCAACATCCGCCAGTTCTGGGACGGCCGCGCAGCCGACCTCAAGGAGCAGGCGGGCGGGCCTCCCCTGAACCCCGTGGAAATGGGCTACCAGTACCCTGAGGACTGGCAGGCCATAGCCGACAAGCTGGGCCGCGACCCGCGCCTGGCCGCGCTCTTCACCCTGGCATACGGGGATGCCGGAATCACCGGTGACACCATCACGGATGCCATTGCAGCCTACGAGCGCACCCTCACCACCCCGGATTCCGCATTCGACCTCTACCTGAAGGGCGACACCGCCGCGCTTTCCAGCGAGCAGAAGCAGGGCCTCAAGAAGTTTGTGCTCTACGGCTGCGCCACCTGCCACGCCGGTCCCTCCCTGGGCGGCATCAGCTTTGAGAACATCAACACCCACGCCGACCTTCGCGAGCTTGCCACCAAGGGTATTCCCGGCTCCCACAGCAGCCGTGCGGAGGACGCCACCTGCGCCTCCTGCCACCCGGACGGCGTGGATACCGCCGCCGCCAAGGATGCGGAGTACCAGGAAGGAGCCTTCGGCCGCATGGACTTCACCAAGAACCCGGCCCACAAGGATCTCTTCCGCGTGCCCAACCTGCGCAACGTGGCCCTCACCTGGCCCTATTTCCACACCGGAACCGTGGACAAGCTGGAGGATGCCGTGCGCATCATGTGCATCACGCAGAACGATATGGAGCCCTCCGATTCCGCGGTGAAGGAAATCACCGCCTTCCTGCACGCCCAGACCGGCAAGCTCAACGGCAAGCCGCTGGACCAGCTCACCCCGGAGGATGTGGCTCCGCCCGCCACGGACAACCTGGTGCCCGCACTTGCTCCGCAGCCTGTAGTGGACGACGAAATCTGACTGCGCGCACCATGCTCCGCTTCTCCGTACTGGCCAGCAGCAGCCAAGGCAATGCCACCGTGGTGTCCACCGGGCGCGTGAGCGTGCTGGTGGATGCCGGCATCAGCTGCCTGCGCCTGCGCAAGGGGCTGGAGGAGTGCGGTATACCGGCCCCGCAGCTGGCCGGCGTGTTCATTACCCATGAGCACACGGACCACACCTGCGGCCTGGGGCAGTTCTGCAAGAAATACCCCACGCGCATCTACTGCAGCCGCTACCTGGCCCACGATATGCGCGAGGTGGCACCCGGTGCCGCCTGCACCTACCTGGAGCCCGGCGCGCCCGTGGAGCTGGAGGACCTGCGCATCACTCCCTTCAGCGTGAGCCATGACGCCGCCGACCCCCTCGGCTATCTTTTCGAGAGCGGCGGCGTGAAGCTGGGCTACGTCACGGACACCGGGCGCATCATGCGCGGCATGGACGAGCTCCTGGCCGGGGCGGATGCGCTGTACCTGGAATCCAACTACGATGAGGAGATGCTGCAGAACTCCGGGCGGCCCAAGCGGCTCATTGAGCGCATCTCCTGCGCCAGCGGGCATCTCTCCAACGTGCAGGCGTGCGATTTCGTGCGCACGGTGGGGCATCCGGCCCTGCGGCACCTGGTGCTCGCGCACATCAGCCCGGAATGCAACACCCCCAAAACCGCCGCCGCAGCCATGCAGGCCACGCTCAACGAGCTGGGGCTCTCCGCCACGCAACTGCACTGCGCCGCCCGCGCCAACCGCCTTCCCTGGATAGAACTGTAAACCCACATATCACAAGATGAAAAACACCATTGTAACATGCCTGATTGCCGCCCTCTGCTGCCCCGCGTTCGCAGAGCTTCCCGCCAACCCCACCACCCCGCAGGACTTCTACGCCGTGCAGGATGAGGTGGTGTCCTGCTTGAACCAGCTTGCTTCCCTCCTCCAGGGGGTGAAGGACAAGGACAGCGCGGATGCCGCCGCTCCCGCCGTCACCGACCTGGCTGCCAACGTGAAGGAGGCCGTGCAGCTCATTATGGCCAAGCAGGAGGAGGTGCAGAAGATTCTGGAACAGCGCCAGGACTTTTCACCCGCCCAGTACGACGATGCCCTCTTCACCGTCATCAAGGTGAACTCCGAGCTCAAGGCCAAGGAATACTACCATTCCACCGCGCTCGGCACCGCCATGGAGGCCTTCACCCGCGCCATCACCGGCCAGGGCGAGTAACGCCCGATACCTCCTATGCCCGTATAGCGAAAGGCACCGGTTACCCCGGTGCCTTTCCTTTAACCGCACCTCCGCCTCCTTGTGATGCCCGTTTCCCGTATCGGAAACGGGCGGTTGTTTGCATGATGGCACAGAATCCTTGCGCGTTTTTTAATTAAAATTCAAAACAGTTAAAAAACAAAACGAAAAGTTAAACGTGGTGCGCCTGAGCAAATGAAGGCACGAAGCCTAAAGAAACCATGAACAAGAAAATGATTAGAAATGCAGTTGCCGTATTGGCAGTAATGTTCTCCCTGTCCTCCTGCTGCTGGCACCATCACCACGCGGCGTGGCACAACCATGGCGGAGGGGAGCGCGTGGTGGTACACCACGGATTCCAACACGGAAACCATCACTGGCAACACAGGCGCTAAGGGGGATTGCTCCCGCGTTATCATTGGGGCCCGCCCGGCAAATCGCCCGGCGGGCCCTGATTTTAATGCGGCGTCACTGTGCCGCGTAGGCATCGAAATCCGCAGGCTCACCCATGACGGGAGTGAAGAGCAGGGGGTGGAGTTGCGGAACGGCGGTGTGGGGGATGACGCTCAGGGTGTTGCCGTTGTATACCAGCAGGAAGTTGGGCAGGTTTTGCAGGGAGCGGGAGGCAATGCGCTCCACGTTGGAGGCGGAGATGGGGGCATCCGCCAGCT